>JANOLC010000446.1:0-16746 GCA_031419575.1 Burkholderiales bacterium
GCCTGAGATCATGCGGGCCATTGACACGGTTGCGGTCAAGCTTGTGATGCTGGACCACCACAAGAGCGCGGCCGAAAAGCTCACCGGTTTCGTTTGCCGCTGTGGTGGTGTTCACTTTGACATGGGCAAGTCAGGTGCGCGTCTGGCGTGGGAGTTTTTTCAGCCTGGCAAGCCCGTGCCCGACCTGGTTCGTTTTGTGGAAGACCGTGACATTTGGGTTTGGCAATTTCCCCAAAGCGCCGCGTTTCTGGCCGCGCTGGACATGGAGCCGTTTGACTTTGCTCGCTGGGCCGAGATTGCAGCCTTCAGCCCCGCGCAGCTGGATTTTTTCATGGCACGTGGCCAGGCCATGGACGAAAAATTCAGCAAGCTCGCGGCTGACATCGCCGAGGGCGCGCGCCCCGTGGTTTTTAACGGCGACGCGGGTTTGATGGTGAACGCGCCCAGCGTGTTTCACAGCCTGATCGGCGACCTGTTGGCCAAGCAAAGCGGCACCTTCGCGCTGATGTGGAACGCGCACAAGAGCGGTGTCATCAAGGTGGGTTTGCGTTCGCGCTCCAGCTTTGACTGTATCCCGCTGGCGGCCAGCATGGGCGGTGGTGGCCACGCGCAAGCTTGCGGCTTCAAAATGAGTGTTGATGCCCTGCCCGCATTACTGCGCGGCACCCTGAACAGCCCCAAATAGAAGAAAGTAATTAATCCATGGCCATTCAGTGGTTCCCCGGTCACATGCACCTGACCAAAAAGGCCATCACGGAGCGCATCAAGGAAACCGATGTCGTGATCGAGTTGCTCGATGCGCGCCTGCCAGGCTCCAGCGCCAACCCCATGCTGGCCGAGTTGACGGCCGGCAAGCCTGCGCTCAAGGTGCTGAACAAACAAGATTTGGCCGACCCCGCGCGCACGGTGGAATGGCTGGCGCATTACAACGCGCTGAAAGACACCCAGGCCTTGGGGTTGGATGCCAGTGTCAGCACGCCCGCGCAAGCCATTATTCGTGCCTGCCATGAGCTGGCGCCCACGCGCGGCAGTATGAGCAAGCCCATGCGGGTTTTGATTTGCGGTATTCCCAACGTGGGTAAGTCCACATTGATCAACACGATGACAGGCAAGAAGGCCACCAAGACGGGTGACGAGGCGGGCATCACCAAGCTGGAGCAGCGCATCACGCTGGCTGACGGCTTCTACCTGTTCGACACGCCCGGCGTGCTGTGGCCACGCATCATCGTCGCGCAAAGTGGCTACAACCTGGCCGCCAGCGGTGCCATTGGTCGCAATGCTTTTGATGTAGAAGAGGTGGCGCTGGAGATGCTGGATTACCTGCGCCAGCATTACGCCCCGAATGTAGAGGCGCGCTACAACCTGACCGGCGTGGCCGACATGAAAGATGATGAGTTGCTCAGCGCCATTGGCCGCCGACGTGGTGCGCTGCAAAGTGGCAACCGCATCAACATGCAAAAGGCTGCCGAGGTGGCGATTTATGACTTTCGGGCGGCGGTGATGGGGCGCCTCACGCTAGAGACGCCCGCCGAATTTGCCCAGTGGCTGGCGGCCGGGCAATTGGTGGATGCCGAACGGCAAGTCAAAAAGAAAAAGCGCGTGGGTTGAGCTTCAAAGCCAACGAGCCTGCGCCATTTGTCGTTTGATCAGGTGGGTCTGCACAGTACCAGCGGCGCGCAGGCAAAGGCCACACACGGCAGCACAAAGTGGTCTCGCTTTTCGTCCAGACTCAAGCCTGGCCATTCGATCTCGTAACGCACTGCGCCGCTAGCCAACTGCCCGATGCATGTGCGGCAAGTGCCATTGCGGCATGAGCTGGGCCAGGCAATTCCCGCCCGCTCCATCGCCAGCAGCAAGGTTTGACCGGTTGAAGCCTCAAACGCTTGCGCGTTGGGCTCTATGCGCACTGGGAAAAACGAGGGAAACGGCTCTGGCTGCATGCTTGAATTTAAAAAAATGCGGGCTGTTTAATGGGTAACTTTGCCATGTCCTACCATGCTCATGTGAAACACCCGATGAAATAGTTGGCAGGCTCCTATAATGGCGGGTTGCCGGGGGCGTTGTAACCGTCTTGCCCCTTTCTGCACATTGACCCCAATCGCTGAACCAACCCGCGTCGAAACAAAGAGAAACCATGGCCAAAGAAGAACTGATTGAAATGCGCGGCAAAGTGACCGAGGTCCTGCCTGACTCGCGCTTTCGCGTCACGCTGGAAAACGGCCACGAGCTGATCGCCTACACCGGCGGCAAGATGCGCAAGCACCACATCCGCATCATTGCGGGGGATGACGTTTCTCTGGAGCTGTCGCCTTACGACCTGTCCAAGGGCCGCATCATGTTCCGCCACATTGCGGGTCGCTCAGGTCCAGCGTCTCGATAGAACAAGCCCACCATGACACCGATGTTTGGTTTGCCACTCATCCGATCATTGCAAACAGGCTCCTCTAGCGGAGCCTGTTTTGTTTTTAGTCTCTGCGCTTCTAAATGCCTGCAAGGTTGCTTGTGGCCGATGGGCTACAGACTCAGGCTGTGACGTTCACGATGCGCCCGGTGGACTGGCCCTGGCTGTTAACGATGATGAAGGGGCTGGTGCTCTTCTCGTTTGCCGCGCCTTTGATGGCGTTGGCCTGGTTGGCGGCGCTGTAAAGCCCGGCCAGCAGGCCTTGGGTCTTGGCCGTTGAATTGGTGCTACTGCTGGCACTTGATGTGGTGCTAGTTTCACCTTTGGTGTTTGCACCGGCACGCAGTTGCCGCTCGTAAGTGGCATCCAGAGCCCGGCTGGTGGCGGCCAGGTCGCGCACCGTGGACTGGGTTTTCTGGGCGTAGCGGTCTGCGCTGTCAGCCTTGGCTTGCAATTCGTCGGCGGTGGACTTGGCTTGGTCTGCCTCGCGCCGGGCTTGCGCCAGACGTACCTTGGCCAGCGACGCCTGAATTGACGTGTTCGCGCTGCTGGTGGCAGAAATAGTCGCCATGGCCGATTCGGCTAGCGTCCCGGTGTCAACCTGATCGGGGTTGTCAGGCGGTGGTGTTGACCAGACGACCCGTAGTTTGCCCTTGGGTGTTGACCACTGGTGCGCGCCGGGCTTCACTGGCTTTGGCCTGAGCTTTCAGAGCAGCCTCTTTTTGCGCGCTAGCACGGTTTTCAGCTTGCAGGTTTTGACGTGCTTCGTCCGCCCGCTTGGTCTGCTGCGGCGGCTGGGCAGCTTGGGTGCCGGATTGACGATAAGCAGAGGTGACATCCATAACAGGCTCCGGTAGTTGTAAATTTGATTCTACAAGTGCCATCCCTGTTTTGCAATGATTTGCCTACCATGTAGGCTGGTTTGCCAGACCTGAAATGAAAGGGGCAAATACCCTGCTTATCAGGGCGCATCCACCCCCAAAAACTCGGCCAAGGCCGGTGTGGTCATCGCGCCAGTGTTGGTCACCATCTGGCCGGTCTTCATGTTTTTGGCCAATACATAGGGCACTGAGTCCACTTTGAGCTGGTTGAACAAGGCGGTATTGCTTTTGATGGTGGCCTCCATTTCGGGGCTGACGCTGCTTGGTGCCGCCATGCCACCCGTCCCCGCCAAGATGGATTTTTCATGCTCTGTCATGGCCTCGGCGGGGTTGGTGGCTGACAGCAATGCCGCACCTTGGGGAGCACTCTTTGGGCCGATGAATGCCACGGGTATCCAGACGAATTTGATTTTCCTTTGCAGTGGCAGCGATGCTTCCCACAAGTGGCCGCAGTGCGGGCATTGGGGGTCGAACATCACGTACACCGTCTGCGCACTCATCATGGCCCCCACGGTGAAGCCTTTGCCTTGTGCGGCAACGGCATCAAAAGGTTGAGTGGGCAGGGTGGATTGCGCCGATGTGGACTTGGCAACACTGGCCTGCGCCGCAGATGGCTGGGCGGACTCCTGCTTTGAGCAGCCCGCCAGCGCCAGGACCAACAAGGTGGTAGCGACAGCCACAAGCCGGGTTGAACCCGTGTTCGGCGCGCGGGGGGAGATTGCAGCGAGATTCAATTTGATTCCTTCATGAATGTTGACGGCGGGTCAGCACAAAGGCTGCGCCACTCCAACCAACCGCCATCGTACACACAGATGTGCTCCCAGCCCATCGACCAAGTGGTAGGCGCTCATGCTGCTCACGTCACCACTGTCCCGGCGGGCCGCAGTTCACTTCCAGCAAAAATTTAGCATTAAATTGGCCTTAAGTCCTCGTCTCATATAGATAGTTTGCTACTAAAAGATGAGTAATTTTGAGGTGATTCAAAGCACTTCAACGTGTCTTTTCAGCATCTCGGTGCGGGTGTACGGGCTGTCTTTGCCCGCCAGCAGGAGCGATAGCTTGATCACCCACGAATGGGTAGGTGATGGCGGTGCGTGCAGGGGTGACACCAGCAGCCAGGCGGCCACCAGAAGGGGTGCCAGCCAGCCAGACACGTTGCGGGGCAGGGGCTTGAACAACAGCGCCATAGCGCTCACCGCACCGCCCACGGCCAGCCCGGCAATCACCTCAGACAGGGAATGGGCACCTACCTGAATGCGGGAAAAGCCTACCGCCACCGCCAGCAACACCCCGAGCGCGAGCCACACCCGTTGCGACAGTGGCGACAAGCGGGAGGCCAGCGTCACCACCAGGGTCGGGTAGATGGCCGCCGCAAACATGGCGTGGCCGGAGACGCCGGTGAAGTCCAGCGCAGCGATGCCCACTCCCCAGCCCAAAAAAGCCAGCTTGGTGACCGTCGTGAACAGCGCACCGACCACCAGCCAGATCAACCAGCGCCGGGCGAGTGGCCGGGTGATGTCGTCATGCCACAGCAGCAACGCAGCCAGCAAGGCCGCAGGCATCAGCAGCGTCATCTCGCCCAGGCGGGTCAGCGGGTGCCAGAGGCTGGGCACCATGGCGTAGTTGAATGTTTAAGGGTTTAAGGGTTGCCCAGGAAATCGCGCTTGCCAATTTCAACGCCGTTGTGGCGCAGGATGCTGTAGGTGGTGCTGATATGGAAGTAAAAGTTGGGGATGGCGTGGCCCAGCAAAAACTGCATGCCCTTGTAATGGGTTTCTTTGTCGCCGCGCTTGGTGACGATGTCTTTGTCTTCAGTGCCGTCAATCTGTTCGGGCGTGATGGTCTGGATGAAAGCAATGGTTTTGGCAACCCGGGCCTTCAATTCGGCCAGGGTTTTCTCGTTGTCTTCAAACGCGGGGATGTCAACGCCAGCCAAGCGTGCCACCACGCCTTTGGCCGTGTCACAGGCGATTTGCACCTGGGTGGCCATGGGCAACATGTCGGGGAACAGGCGGAAGGCGGTCAGGGATGCATCGGCAATTTTCTTGGCATCAATGTGTGCCTGCGCTTTGTCAAGAATGTTGGAGAAATTACCCAAAATGTTGACGAAACGCGGCACGCTGGCTTGGTACATGGAAATGGTCATGAGAGTTCCTGAAAATAGGGTTAAACGGGTGTGAAATTAGAAAGCAACTGTCGATAGTAGCTGCTGGCTATGACTTTGGTGAACGAAGGTGATTTACAAATCCACGGCGTAGCGCACCAGCATTTGCTCCTGGGTTTCTGCGGGGATGTCGCCGCCAATCTGGTCTTTCATCATCTCGCCCATGGAAGGCATCACGGCTCGGTCGATATGTCGAGTGGCGTCCCACAAGTTGGAGCGCATCAGCGCTTTGGCACAGTGCAGGTAGGCCGCCTGCACGGTCACGCGAATGACCAGTTTGGGCGTGCGTTTGGCATCAAGGCACATCGCAATATCGGCGGCGTCGGTTGACAAAGCGGCAGTGCCATTCACGCGAAGGGTCTCGTCCACACCCGGCACCAGAAACAGCAGGCCAACCCGTCCCGTCTGGATGATATTTTCCAGCGTGTCCAGCCGGTTGTTGCCGGGCGAGTCGGGAATCAGCAAGGTGTTGGCATTCAGCACTTTCACAAAACCTGGCTCACCGCCACGCGGGGACGCGTCCATGTCGCCAGTCGTGCTGCTGCTGGACACGACCAGCAGTGGTGCCAGGGCGATGAAGCCAATGCAGTGCACGTCCAGCTGCGGCATTTCCTTTTTTACAGAACGCTCTCGCGCGGGTGCGTACAGGCCGCGCAATGCGTCAACTGTGGCGATGATCATGTCTATTTGCGACGCAGGGGGGAGTCGTGAAAGATGCCCCAGCCACCGCTGTCGCTTTTAGAGGGCGTTTTGGCAGTCTCCTGACGCACATATTCAACGGCTTGCTCCGTCGCGGGTGAGCGGTGGGGTTGCCCGTCGTAATAAATCAATACCCCCCCCACTGCACCCACCAGCACGACGATGGCCAGCACGACCTTCAAGGCACTGAACCATACGTTTGCGTCTTCGTCGTCATCCATCTTGATCTCCTTGTTGCCTGGCGGTGCCTGCAAATTGGGTAGTTTAGTTTGCGCTCATTTTCAAACCAGTGGGAGTGCGGTGGTACTTTTGATCTGCTCCATGGAGAACGCTGACGACACGCCCGCCATGTCGGCTAGGCCGATGAGTTTTTTGTAGAAGCGGTCATAGCCTTCAATGCTGGGGGCGACAACCTTGAGCAAATAGTCCACATCGCCACTCATGCGGTGAAACTCCTGCACCTCAGGCAGTGCGCCGACCACGGCGGCAAACCGCGTGAGCCACTTCTCGTCATGCTGCCCGGCGCGGATGCTGACAAACACGGTGATCGGCAAACCCACGGCCTTGCGGTTGACGATGGCCACGCGCCGCTCGATCAGGCCCTCGTCCTCCATGCGTTTGATGCGCTTCCAGCAAGGCGTGCTGGACAAACCCACCTGGGCACCCAGCGCCACCATGGACAGGGTGACATCTTTTTGCAGGGCATCCAAAATTTGAAGATCGAGACGGTCTGGCATGAAATTTAAAAAAAATTTAAATATGTAGAACCTGATTCTATATTTTTGGAGTTATGTAAAAAATTTGGAACGTATTAACCGACTGACTTTTTTAAACTAACGCACTCACAACCCTTGACCATCGCCCTCATCGCCTCCCTTTAGCTGCCATGACCCACACAATCTACCTTGACGCCAACGCCACTACCCACGTCTTGCCCGCTGCCATCACCGCTGCCACCCGTGTGATGGAAACCCAGTTTGGCAACCCCAGCAGCACCCATTCCCACGGCATCGCGGCCAAAGCCGTGCTGGACCAAGCCCGTCAAGTGGCCGCCGAAGTGATGGGTGCCGGTGACGGCGATGTGGTCTTTACCAGCGGCGCGACCGAGAGCATTCAGACAGCGGTGTTGTCAGCCCTGTGCGCCTTGCGCGAGCGCGGCATAGCGGCGCGGGAATCGGGCCAAACCACTGGGCAATTGCTGATCTACGGCGCGACGGAACACAAGGCCGTGCCCCAGGCGCTGGCACATTGGAACCAAGTGCTGGGGTTAGGGCTGGAGTTGCGTGCCTTGCCCGTCAACGCACGCGGCCAGCATGACCTGCTAACCCTCGCAAGCTGGCTGCCCCAGGCGGCCATGTTGTGCACTATGGCCGCCAACAACGAGACCGGGGTGGTGACCGATATCGTTGGCATTGATCGCTTGCTGCAAGCCGAGCCGCTGACCCATGCGCGCCCGTTGTGGCTGGTGGACTGCGTGCAGGCACTGGGCAAGCTGGCGCTGAACCTGCAAGGCACTCGTATCGACTACGCCGCTTTTTCCGGCCATAAGCTTTACGCGCCCAAAGGGGTTGGCATGCTGTATGTGCGCCAGGGGGCACCCTTCACGCCGCTTATGGTGGGTGGCGGCCAGGAGGGCGGCTTGCGCAGCGGTACCGAGAACATGCCCGGCATTGCGGCCCTCGGCGCGGTGCTGATGGTCTTGCAACAGGGGCAAACCTTCGCGACCCATGCTGCGTTGAGTCAATATAGGGATCAATTGGCAAACAGCCTGCGCGCGGCGTTCCCTACCGTGGAATTCAACGTGCCGCTGGCGCACAGCTTGCCCACCACCTTGAACTTCTCGGTTCCTGGCCTTTCCAGCAAGACCCTGCTCGACCTGTTTGACGCCGCCGGTTTACGCGTCAGCGCGGGTAGCGCCTGCAGTGCCGCCCAAGCCATGCCCAGCTATGTGCTGGATGCGATGGGCTTACCGGCATGGCGCACCTCGTCAGCCGTTCGGCTGTCCATCGGCCCGCTGGTTGACGGGCCGTTCATCCAGGCGGCTGCCGATGCCATCGCCCGCTGTGGAGCCGTACTGAACACCATGCACGAATCTGGCAACGAGGCCGACAGTGCGGCGTGCGTGAACATCAGCCCGGCCGTCCCCGGCCGTGCCGAAGACACCGTCGCGTTCACGCTGCAATGGCGCGAGCTGGATGCCTTCCTGTTAGCGAACCCCAACGCCCGGTTGGTGGACGTGCGCGAAGCGGTCGAGCACCAGGCCAGCCAAGGCGTGCGGCAAGGTACCTGGGTGGCCAGCAGCGTCCCTCTGAGCCGCTTCGATGCGCGACCTGACGGTTGGACCGAATCCGACGAAGTGCCCGTCGTACTGGTTTGCCGCAGCGGCAACCGCAGTCTGAAAGCCGCACGCTGGTTGCGCAGCCTGGGCCACCTGAACGTGCGACACCTCCACGGTGGTCTGGCGCTGCGGGATGCTGTACTCTGAGCGTTAGCGTGAGCATCAGGCCCTACCACAGGTCAAAACCCCAATGACTGCTTGGCAGGCCGTTGCCTAAAAACAAGGCACTGGCTGCATCGTCAGGCCGGGCGCGGCTTTCACGGCTTGTGAACACACTTATCCACAACTTGGCCCACAGTGAGGCGGGGTAAGTATTTTTGAGGCCGGGAAGAGATGTATCAGGACGCTTTGAGCAATCATTTTCAACTTTTACAAGTAAAAATGGCCTGAAGTCCCCGTACTATATGAATAGTTTGCTATTAAAATAGGAGCTACATACCCAAGGATGACCAAGGACCTCTGGTCTTGCCTAAGCCGCCAGCCAAGTCCCCGGGGCCAGCCCTTCCAGCGTGTAAGGTCCAATCGCAGCGCGGATCAGGCGCAGGGTGGGGTGGCCCACCGCGGCTGTCATGCGGCGCACCTGGCGGTTGCGGCCTTCGCGGATGGTCAGCGCCACCCATGACGTTGGCAAGGCCTGGCGCACACGAATAGGCGGCACGCGGTCCCACAGGGCAGCCGGAGTGTTCATCAGCGAGGCGCGGGCTGGCAGCGTGATGCCGTCGTTGAGCAGCACGCCCTGGTGCAACAAACTCAGCGCGGCCTCATCGGGCACGCCCTCCACCTGAACCCAATAGGTCTTTTCCATCTTGAAGCGCGGGTCGGCAATGCGGGCTTGCAGTAGGCCGTCATTGGTGAGCAGCAGCAGCCCTTCACTGTCTGCATCCAGACGGCCCGCCACATAGTAGCCCGGCAAATCGATGAATTCCCGCAACCCACGCCAACGCCCCTCCGCCGTAAATTGACTCAACACACCGTAGGGCTTGTTGAATCGGATCAGGTGTTTGGGAGCAGAAGCGATCATGCTGGTGTGGCAGCACTTTCGAGTTGCATCGCCGGGTAATCGGTGTAGCCCTTGGCCCCAGGCGAGTAAAACGTGTTGGCGTCCGGCGCGTTGAGCGCTGCACCCGCCTTGATGCGCGCCGGCAGATCCGGGTTGGCCAGGAAGCTGGTGCCAAAGGCTACGGCATCGAGCTTACCCACAGTGATAGCGGCTTCGGCTTCTTCAGCGGTGTAGCCCATGTTGCCCACCAGCACGCCCTTGTATTTCTCGCGGGCGATTCCCATCACATCGCCCTTTTGGACGCCAAAGAAGTCTGCGCGCATCAGGTGCAAATAAGCCAGGTTGAAGGCGTTGAGTTTCTCAGCCAGGAAAGTGATCAGGGCGATGGGGTCGCTGTCCTTCATGCTGTTGTAACTGTTCAGGGGCGACAGGCGCAGGCCTACTTTGTCAGCGCCGATGGCAGTGGTTACTGCGGTCAGCACTTCAAACAGGAAGCGTGCGCGGTTTTCAAGCGAGCCGCCATAGCCGTCAGTGCGCTGGTTGGGCGTGTCGCGCAGGAACTGGTCGATCAGGTAACCATTGGCACCGTGCACTTCCACGCCGTCAAAGCCAGCGGCGATGGCGTTCTTTGCACCCTGCGCATAGGCGGCCACGATGGCGGGAATTTCGTCTGCGGTCAAGGCGTGAGGTACTGCGTTGGCTACCTTGCCATTAGGTGTGGGGGTTTCACCGTCAATGGCGGTGGCTGCGCTGGAAACCGTGGCCACACCAGCATTGATATCGGGGTGCGCCGCGCGGCCCGCGTGCCAGATTTGCATGAAGATACGCCCGCCCTTGGCGTGTACCGCCGTGGTCACCTTTTTCCAGGCTGTGATTTGCGCGTCGTTGTAGATGCCGGGCTCGTTAATAAAGGCCGAGGTACCGGGTGCCACCATGGTGCATTCGGTGATCAGCAGGCCACCAGTGGCGCGCTGGCTGTAGTACTCCGCCATCAGGGCGTTGGGCATGTGCCCGGCATCGGCGCGCGTGCGCGTGAGTGGTGCCAGCAGGATGCGGTTGGGGAGGGTGAGGGCGCCCAGTTTCAGGGGATTGAATAACATGTGATGTAGGCCAGTTAGTGAAAGAAAGAACAGGGACTCGAAGGTAGCACCCGTGCAATAAACGTGATCCGGTAAGGTTTCCGGAAACAGGCGTAAAGGAAGTTGTGATGAATGGACCTGATTGCAAGGCCCTTGCCCAATTCAGGCTCAGTCCAGTGCCGCGACCAGTGGCAAGTCGCGGCTGATGTAATGCCACCGCCGCCATGCTGATGGACGCACGGGGCATGACCAAAATAGACCCCAGCCGCTTACCGAAGGCGGCCAGTTGACCGGATTTAAGACGGGCTATTTTTCCAGCGTGATCTTGTGTTTTTTTACGTACTCTTTGAACTGATTAATCGGCATCGCCGTCAGGCCGGTGGCGCCGTTGTCTTCGGTCCAGCTAAGGACGGCGCTGTCGGGTGCCACGTCAACCTCTGCCGGACCCGGCGGTATGACCTGCGGTGCGCCTTCGCCGGGTCTGTAGGTCACCTCGTTTGAAATGATGGCGTTTTGGGTCATAGTGGGTTCCTTCAAAAATGACTGGGGCGCGCATTGCGGCACGGGTCAGTTCATTACACGCCCCCTGCATACCCTGGTCTGTCAGACAACCGCCCGTGTGGGTGTTGTTCAGTCACGAAATCGGTCTCTATCCGCCGTGGAATCGCCATAAGTTGCTATATATACCGTGGCAGTTAACAGCCACGAACATGTATTGAGTCCCCACCCTGTACGATTGCCAGAACAACAGGGGAACCCATGGCCACCAACACCAACCAGATTTTTGCGGTGCTGATCGACGCCGACAACGCGCAGGCGTCTGTCACCCAGGAACTGCTGGCCTATGGCTTTGGTGAGCGTAAAGCTGCGGGTGAAGGTTGATATGCAAGTCTCTGTTTACAGCGCACGCCTTTACGACCGCCAGGCTCTGGAGCATAGCCAGGGCTTTGGTGCCCACAGCTTCAATTTTCTGGAAGCGCGGCTGGACGCCAGCACCGTCACCACCGCTGCGGGGGCGGATGCCGTGTGTGCGTTTGTCAATGACCAGTTGGATCGCCAGGTGCTGCAAGGCCTCAAGCGCCTGGGCGTGCGCCTAGTGGTGTTGCGTTGTGCGGGGTTTAACCAAGTGGACTTGGTGGCAGCGCAAGAGCTGGGCATTGCGGTGGGCCGCGTGCCCGAGTATTCGCCCCATGCAGTGGCCGAGCACACGCTGGCCCTGCTGCTCACGCTGAACCGCAAAATCCACCGCGCTTATGCCCGCGTTCGCGAAGGTAACTTTGCGCTGGACGGCTTGCTGGGGTTTGACGTGTATGGCCGCACGGTGGGAATCGTGGGCACGGGCCGCATTGGCGAAACCTTTTGCAAATTGATGACCGGCTTTGGCTGCACGCTGCTGGCGTTTGACCCCGCACCAAACCCGGCCTGCGTGGCTATGGATGTGCAGTATGTACCGCTGCCCGATCTGCTGGCCCGCAGCGACGTGGTCAGCTTGCATTGCCCGCTGACACCGCACACCCACCACCTGATCAACGCCGCCGCCTTTGCCGGCATGAAGCGCGGCGCCATGTTGCTCAACACCAGCCGTGGCGCGGTGATAGATACGCAGGCCGCCATTGATGCGCTCAAGGCTGGCACGCTGGGCAGCCTGGGGCTGGACGTTTACGAGGAGGAGGGCGGCCTGTTCTTCCGCGACCTCTCCAGTGCAGGCATTCAGGACGACGTGTTCGCCCGGCTGCTGACCTTCCCCAATGTGGTGGTCACCGGGCACCAGGGCTTTTTTACCGAAGATGCGCTGGCCGCCATTGCCAGCACTACGCTGGCCAATCTGGATACCTTTGCGGCCACCGGGCAGCCCAAATATCCGGTTTACCCCGTGGAGCCTTGATGTTTTTGCTGGCTAGCACGTAGGGATCGCGCAGAGCACCGGGCTCCACAAAATCAACACCCCGGTTGGGGCAGGGACTCCAGCTCATGCACGGACATTTTCGCCATTCATTTGACCAGCACCACGCCCTCGTCATCGATGGCTTTTTGTACGTCGCGATAAAAAGCATCGCGCGCGGCAGTAGCCACTTTGTCACGGGCGCCGCCCGCCCAATTGGCGTTGGACACAATGACCAGCTTGCGTTTTGGATCTATAAAAATCCCCTGGCCAAAAATGCCGCGGGCTGTATAACTGCCGTCTTCATAGATCCACCACTGGTAACCATAACCGCGCCCTGGCAGGCCAATGTCGATGCGCTTGGTAGTGGCATCAAGCCACCAGCCGTCAGGCACGATGCTTTGGCCGTTCACCATCGCGCCATTCAAAATGAACTGGCCCATGCGGGCGTAATCGCGCGGCGCAGCCTGCACGCAGCAGCCACCAATCTCCTTACCCGTTTTACTCAATAGCCAGGTCGCCTGCTGCTCCATACCCGCAGGCCCCCACACTTTCTCCGCCAGATAGGTGGCCAAAGGCTTTTTCGTGGCCTGTTGCACCAGGGTGCCAACCAGATTAGTTTCACCGGTGCTGTAAAGAAAGCGGGTGCCAGCCGGCACATCACGAGGCAGCTTGCGCATATAACTCACCAGCGCTTCAACGCCACCTTCGGGCTTGTGGTTGTTGAACTTGGCCACATCGGAATTGGGGTCCGAGTAGTCTTCGTTCCACTTGACACCGGACGTCATGGTGAGCAACTGGCGCACACTTACGTCATCGTAGGCCGAACCTTTGAGGTCTGGAATGTAGACGCTTACCTTGTCGTCCAGGCTCTTGATGAAGCCGTCTTTCACTGCAGCGCCCACCAGCGTGGATGTGAACGACTTGGCCACCGAAAAACTGGTCCATCGCCCGGCCGCATCAAAGCCCAAGCCATATCGCTCCAAGCGCAAATTGCCGTTGTGCACCACCAGCAGCGCCGCACTGCGCTGGCCCGCCATATAGGCATCGATATCGGTGGTTATTTTCAGTGGAACCCCCGCAGGCAAGGCAGAGGGGGTTCCACTGGCTGGCACCACATTCGATTTCGCCAGTATGGGCAGGCGGTCCAGGGCGCGGAATGCGGCATCGCGTTGCGGCTGTGTCCAGAACAACAAATCGGTATTGGTAGGCACGGTGGCCAAGAACCCACGGGTCTCTTTGTCCAGGCTGAACCAGCCGCCAACTCCTGCGACTCCCAATGCCACCAAGGTGCCAAGCATCACTTTTTTAAAAGCCAAAATACACTCCTCGTACTTTTGATAGCAGGTTACCCACGCAATGGGCGCTCGAGAACATGATGCAGTTTAGTCCGGCTTACAGGAGCAAAATCCAGGAGAAATGCGCTTTGCGCCACATTCAAAACAGTGGTGATGTTGGCTACAGCTTAGCCCTGGAGAGAGGAGTACCTTCACAACAAGAAAGCCAAGCCCTATCGATATGCCAGTCAATAGAGCTTGTTGAGAATATGCCTCGGCATGGTCAAGAAACCATGCAGTCAGGTACCACATGGCCCCCATAAGAACCTAACTGCTGATGCCACTTATTTTTGCGGCTTGCTCTTCGCGTTTTTGTAATTGCCGAAGGTAGTCAAATACTTCTTTTCGAAGCGCGTCTCGTTCGAATTGACTCACTTTGCCTCCCATGTCCTTGTCAATTTTCTGCATGTATCCAAGCTCTTTTGTTTGATGGCTTGCTATCAACTTGAAGTCGCCTCAAAGCGGTTTCTCACTTCGGACTTACTTCCCCCAACTATCCTTCAACCCCACAGCCAAATTAAAAACCGGCTTGGTCCCCTGTACATGGTCAATACGATCCGCCACAAAGTACCCATGCCGCTCAAACTGAAACTTCTGGTCCGGCAATGCGTTCGCCAATGAAGGCTCGACAATCGCGGTCACCATCTTCAGGCTGTTCGGGTTCAGGCTTTCGATGAAGTCTTTGCCGCCTGCGTCGGGCTGGGCGTCCAGGAAGAGGCGGTCGTACATGCGCACTTCGGCGTTCACGCCGTTGGCCACGCCGACCCAGGTGATCGCGGCTTTCACCTTGACCAAGTCGCTTCCCGGCGTGCCGCTCTTGGTGTCGGGCACCACGGTGGCCAGCACTTCGGTGATCACGCCGTTCGCATCCTTGGTGCAGCCAGTGCACTCGATCACATAGCCGCCCTTGAGGCGCACTTTGCTTCCTGGGACTGCATTGCCGCTAGCGTCAATGCTTGGGGGGACCAGGCGCTTGTAGCCCTTGGGGGGCACTTCTTCAAAGTCTTCGCGCTCGATCCACACTTCTTTGCCGATGGTGAAGTGGCGCACGGGTGGTGGCACTTGCCCGTCAGCCACGTGGGGCAGGGCGGGCTGAGTGCAGGGCTCAAGGTGGCTGGCGCCCCCCTGCTCAGTAAATAACTCGGCCCAGTTGGTCAGGATGAGTTTGACGGGGTTGATAACGGCCATGCCGCGGTGCGCTTTGGCTTCCAGGTCTTCCCGCAGGCAGCCCTCCAGCGTGCTGTAGTCAATCCAGCTGTCGCTTTTGGTCACGCCTATGCGTTCGGCAAACGCCTGCAGGCTGTCGGGCGTGTAGCCGCGGCGGCGCAGGCCGACGATGGTTGGCATGCGTGGGTCGTCCCAGCCACTGACTTTGTGGTCGTACACCAGTTGCGCAAGCTTGCGTTTGCTGGTGATCACATAGGTCAGGTTCAGCCTAGCAAACTCATACTGGCGTGGGTGCGGCAGGGCGATCAGATTACCTTCACACAATCTGTCCAGCAGCCAGTCGTAAAACGGGCGCTGGTCTTCAAATTCCAGTGTGCACAGGCTGTGGGTGATCTGCTCCAGCGCGTCCTCAATCGGGTGCGCAAAGGTGTACATGGGGTAGATGCACCAGGCATCACCCGTGTTGTGGTGGGTGGCGCGGCGTATGCGGTAGATGGCGGGGTCACGCAGGTTGATGTTGGGGCTGGCCATGTCGATTTTGGCGCGCAGCACCATACTGCCATCCTCATGCAGGCCGTCGCGCATCTCGCGAAAACGTGCCAGATTCTCTGCCGGGGTGCGACTACGAAAGGCGCTGTCCACACCGGGCTTGCCAAAGTCGCCGCGGTTGATGCGCATTTGCTCCACGGTTTGTTCGTCCACATAGGCGTGGCCGGCTTGAATCAGGTATTGCGCTGCGCGGTACATGAAGCCAAAGTAGTCGCTGGCCTGGTAGGGCGTGGCAGTGGGTGAGCCGTTCCAGTCAAAGCCCAGCCATTTGACGGATTCCTTGATGGAGTTGACGTATTCCTCGTCTTCCTTTTCGGGGTTGGTGTCGTCAAAGCGCAGGTGGCACACGCCGTCGTAGTCGCGCGCCAGACCAAAGTTGATGCAGATGCTTTTGGCGTGGCCAATGTGCAGGTAGCCGTTGGGCTCGGGCGGGAAGCGGGTGCGAATTTTGGCCGGGTCGGGGTGGCCAGCGGCGTGGTGGGCGGCATCGCCGGGGCCGTCGGCCCATCGGCGGTTGGCGTAGGTGCCAACCGCCAGGTCATGCTCAATGACTTGACGCAGAAAATTGCTGGGCTTGGCGGGGTCAGCGGATATGGGGGCAGTGGGGTTGGCAGGTGAACTCATGGACTGATTTTAGGGCGTGGGTGTTGGTGTTACGTATGGAAATACCTGTCACACAAACCCAGCCAACTGTGCGGCGTTTGCGGCGTTGAATAGAGGGGCACAAGTTGACCCCGCTTCCAACTCAAGGAGAACTGCTCATGACCCCTAACCGATTAACGTTTTCAAGGCAATTTTTATCCCGCACCACCGCACTGGCCGTGGTCACCGTAGGCATGGCAGGTGCAGCCTATGCCGACAACCTGTCGTGGTCGCTGGGGTTGTCATCGCCCGGCGTGGTGGTGGGGGTAAGCAATGTGCAACCCGTGTACGTGCAGCCCCGTCCGGTGTACGTGCAACCGCAGGTGGTATACACCCAGCCGCAGCGTGTGTACGTGCAACCCCAGCCGGTTTATATCGCTGCGCCGCAAGTGGTGTACCCCGGCTGGCGTTACCGCGAACGCCATGATCGATATGAGTATCGCTGGGAAAACCGGGGCTACCCTTACCCAACGCAGTACGTGCAGCCTGCGCAATATGCACCGCCCGGGTATTACGCACCGCAGGTTGTTGTGCCCGCACCAGTGCATGGTTACGGCCACAACTGGCGCTAATCCTCAGAGCCCACTCTGTGCAGTTTAAATCGAGT
>JANOLC010000447.1:0-8399 GCA_031419575.1 Burkholderiales bacterium
GGCATGGGCAGCGTGAGGTCGCCTTGTGCCAGCATCTTGTCGGCCCGTTGCTTCTTAATCGCTATTCGCAAGAATGTTGGCAGGAGGATTGGCTTCCAAGGCCTCTTTCAACTCCTGTTTGGAGTCATCGCTTTGCAGGCGTTGATTCAGTCCACCATCCCAATCGTCCAACCCGGCGTGATGTCCGGCAATCAGGTAAGCGAGGATGTTGCCGTAGGGCTGGTTCGGCTTATTCAATTGCTGCACGGCCCACAGCGCCCCCGCAGCAGAATGCGTTTTTTCACGCCCACCCACTTTGCCTTCAATGTGAGCGTCGGCGTTGTCAGCCAGCCGCACATAGCGCTGAAACCCAGGTCGATACTTGCCCAAGTCATGCCACAGTCCCGCCAGATAGGCCCAGCGCTGGGTGACACTGCCAGGTTCGAAGCTTTGAGAAAACCCGGCAGCCATACCCGCTACAGCGTCCAGATGATCTGACAATAAATGCCCGCCGGAATGGGCCAGTGGTTCTGACATGATGACTCCCCCTGCAATTTTTGATTTGCCGTCAGCTTACCGCCACCAAGGCTCGCCCGCTGAGCCTTCAATCAAATTAGTGCAAAGACATTTCGATAAAAAGTGCCTGTAGTCCTCGTAAACTATAAATAGTTTGCTACACATATAGGAGCAAATCGAAACCAGAATACTTTTCAATAACATCGACCTCCCGCGCATAATCACGCTTTTTGTGAAGCTCTCATGCACCCCAACGCTGAACTTATCACTCGCTTTTACACCTCGCTGTCCAAGCTGGATGGCGCAGGCATGGCGGCGTGTTACGCCAAGGAAGCTACGTTTTCTGACCTGGTGTTCACTAACCTGAGTGGTCAGGAGCCCGGCAAGATGTGGCGCATGTTGTGCAAGCGTGGCAAAGACATGACGGTGGTGTTTGATGGCATTGAGGCCACGGACACCGCAGGCAAGGCGCACTGGGTGGCGACCTACACGTTCTCAGGCACAGGCAACCAAGTCATCAACGACATCCAGGCCAGTTTTGTATTCAACGACGGCAAAATCGTCCAGCACAAGGATGTGTTTGACCTTTACAAATGGGCGCGCCAGGCGCTGGGCCTCAAAGGCGTGCTGCTGGGGTGGACGCCCTTTGTTCAAAGGGCCATCCGCAAGACAGCCGCAGCGGGGCTGACGGCCTTCAAGGGATAACGTTCAAGATAACGCGGGGCTAAATCAGTTCAGACAGCTTGGTGGCTTCTGGCTTCAACGCCACCACATCGCTGATATTGACGGGCAGGTTGTTCTGGATGGACTGCACCGCCGCAATGCCAATCGATATTGACGCCGCGCCCTGTTCATGCCCGGCAGTGCGGCCCCATGCATCGGCAACCTGCTCCGTGCCGTAGAAATGGGCGTTCAAGATTTCATCCGCGCCGCCATGGGCCGCCCGAATTTCAGGCATGGGCACCACGTAGCTGCTGTTGAAATGCGGGAACACGCGAATCCACTCGCCCTCGGCCTCGGCACCGGGTTTTTCTTCAATCTTCCAATTCTTGGGGCTGACGGCACGGTTCATGTGGGTGCCAATGAACTCGTGGTATTCGATGCGGCCCCGGTCACCGTTGAAGGTGACGCGCATGCCCTCGCGCGGGCTGTAGCACACCAATGAGTAGGTCAACAATTGCCCGGTGCGGTAGCGCACATTGAGCGACATTTGGTCGGGAATCGTGATGCCATCCCGAAACACATTTTGGTCACGTAAATAGCCTGAATCGGCTTCACCGGCCAGATAGAGTTTGCGAAACGATTCGCTCTCGGTCAGATCCAGGCAAAACGGGTCGTCTTTGGCTTCAGGCACGCCGGTGTAGCGCGCATAGCGAGTGAGCTTTTCATCGCCGCGCTGGATGGCGTTGTCTTTGCCATAGAACACCAAATCGCCATAAGCGAACACCTGCTGGGGAATGGCATCCAGCCACCAGTTCACCAGGTCAAAATGGTGCGTGCTTTTGTGAACCAGCAAGGTGCCCGAATTTTCAATCTGTGCGTGCCAGCGCCGGAAGTAATCTGCACCGTGGTTGGTGTCCAGCAAATATTCCAGATTGACTGAATGAATCTTGCCCACCACACCGCTGGCGATCAGCTTCTTGACCTTGGTGCGAAACGGCGCCCACCGGTAGTTAAAGGCTACGCGCACACGCTTGCCGGTGGCTTCTACTGCCTCCATGATGGCGCGGCATTTCTCCGCATCGGTCGTCATCGGTTTCTCGGTAATGACATCGCAACCCGCGTACAGGGCTCGCACGATGAACTCATGGTGCGTTGCGTCTTTGGTGCAGACAAAGACTTCGTCGGGTTTTTGCTCGCGCAGCATCTCGTCAAACCGGTCTGCGGTGTAAGCAGGTACGGCGTGGTAGCCCAGGTCGCGCACCAGCAGCTCGTTGTAGTAGGCCATGCGGGCAGGACTCAGGTCGCAGATGGCAACCAGCTCGTTCTGTTCCCCATACGTGGTGACCAACGGTTCAATAAAGCTCAGGGCGCGCCCGCCCGTACCAACAAATGCGTGACGTTTTTTACTCATGGTGTGGAATTAAAGGAGGGAATGAAGGTGAACATAAAGAGTGGTGGGGGTCGACAATAAATCATAACTTATTTCACCGATTGGTGAATAATATCGCTGAATGAGCATATTTTGATTTACTTCGAAGCAGCACAAAACCACCATTTGAGTCTAGTCATACCGCTATACCGCAAATTCCGAACTTTACTTTTGTCATCATGACCACCACCCCATCAAAAGTAACTGAGCCCAAGTCCAGAGACGCCGACCGCTCGCGGCTGGAGATTCTGGCGGCCGCCCTTGACGAGTTTTCGCGCTATGGTTTGGCCGGTGCCCGAATGGACCGTATTGCCGAAAATGCGAAGCTCAACAAGCGGTTGATCTACTACTATTTCACCAGCAAAGACGATCTGTTTTTGGAGGTTCTAGAAGGGGCTTATGCCAATATTCGCGAGGCTGAAAAGCAGTTACATCTGACTGATTTGGAGCCCACCCAGGCGATCCGCCGTTTGACCGAGTTCACTTGGGAATACTACATTGCGCACCCGGAATTCATTACCTTATTGAACAGCGAAAACCTGCACCAGGCCAAGCACCTGAAGCAGTCCAAGCGGATCCGCGAAATGAACTCCCCGCTGATCCAGACACTGGGTGAAATTCTGGAGCGGGGCCGCAGCCAAGGCATCTTTCGAGGCGGCATAGACCCGGTGCAGCTGTACATCTCCATTGCCAGCCTGGCCTACTTCTTCTTAAGCAACCACCATACCCTGTCGGCCGTGTTTGACCGCAACCTGATGACACCCAAGGCGCACAGCGAGCGCCTGTCGCATATCTGCGATGTCATCCTAGGGTATGTCCTGAGAGATTGAGTGGTGAAACCTATTTACAAGGTGAAAGATGCCTTTTTACAATTAACTCATTAGTGAATTAAACCGCTAAGGCTTCAAAACTCCTTTACCTCTGTTTTTACCAAGGATTCGCCACCATGACCTCTCTTACTCGTCGTCAAATTGTTGCCAGCGCCGGTGCCTCCATGGCACTGGGCTTGGGTTCATCCCTCAGCCTGGCGCAAACTGCGGCCAAGTTGCGTTGCTTCTGGTGGGGCAACCCCGACCGTGACAAGCGCACCAAGGCCTTGCTGGATGTGTATTCGAAAAAATCCGGCATACAAATCGCCGCCGAGTCCGCTGGCTGGGGCGACTACTGGACCAAACTGGCCACGCAGACGGCAGGCGGAAACGCGCCTGACCTGATCCAGATGGATTACCGTTACCTGTTTGAGTACGCTCGCCGCCAAACGCTGCTGCCACTCGACAAACTGCTGCCACTTTCAGACTTCAGCGCCAATGACCGCAACGGCGGCAAAGTGGATGGCAAGCTGTACGGCGTGAACCTGGGCACAAACTCCAAGGCCATGGTGTACGACACAGCGATGCTCGAAAAAGTGGGCGTCAAAACCATGAACCCCAACTGGACGTGGTCCGATTTCGCCAGAATCACCGCTGAAATTTCCAAGGTCAACCCCGGCAAATACTGGGGCGCCAGCGACAACAGCCGTTGGGAGCAAGGCTTTGAGCAGTGGCTCAACCAACAAGGCAAGTCGCTCTACAACGCTGATGGGCAAGCGTCGTTCACCAAAGACGACGTTGCGGCTTGGTTTGACCTGTGGGACAAGTTGCGCAAGGCGGGTTCGATCGCCCCGGCAGATGTGGGTGCCAGCAATACCGGCAAAGTTGAAGAATACGAAGTCAGCCGCGGCCTGGCCGCGATGAGCTTCGTCAACTCCAACCAGATCGTGGCGTTCCAAGCCATCAACAAAAACAGCTTGGCCATCAGCCCCTTCCCGCGTGAAAAGGCGGGGACTTCGGGCCACTACATCAAGCCATCACAAATGATGAGCATCTCATCCAAAAGCAAGTCACCTGAAGAAGCCGCAAAAATCATTAGCTTCATGGTGCAGGCGCCCGAAGGTGTGAAGATTTTGGGTATTGAGCGTGGCGTGCCGTGTTCAACCGCAGCCCGCGCAACCTTGCTGCCTGATCTGGACGCATTGGGGAAAATCCAGATCGACTATGTGGCCTCCGTCGGGAAAACGGCTATTCCTTTGCCTCCCCCTCCCCCAAAAGGTGCTGGCGAAATTGAGAACCTGTTGCGCCGGGTGGCGGATTCTGTGGCCTTTGGCAAAACCTCGATTGCGGATGGCGCGGCACAGTTCCACGCCGAGACGATTCGGGTCTTGGCCCGTTCTGCCTGATCGGTATTTGCACCTAAAAATCGCACTTTTCACGATGATTGGCAAGTCGCAAACACGCAGTACCGTTGGTACGCAACCTGCCTCCGAGCGCCTTAGCCGATCACGTGCCGCGACACGTCGCGACCTGATCGGCTATGCGTTCATTGCGCCCTGGTTGATCGGTTTCCTGTGTTTTTCCTTAGGCCCTGTACTGGTCTCCCTCTACCTCTCGTTTACCAAGTTTGACCTGCTGAGCCCAGCGGTGTGGATTGGCTCTGAGAACTACGTGCGGATGTTCACCCAGGACCCGCGCTTTTACCAGGCGCTGAAGGTCACTTTCACCTACATGCTGTGGGAGGTGCCACTGAAGCTCTCTTTTGCGCTGATGGTGGCCATGGTGCTGGACAAAGCCATTCGGGGCGGCGCGTTTTACCGTGCGCTGTTCTACATCCCTTCGTTGCTGGGCGGGTCTGTGGCCATTGCTGTTTTGTGGCGGCAATTGTTTGAAGGCAACGGCACGGTCAACCAGATTTTGATGGCGCTGTTTGGCTACAAAGGCCAGGGGTGGATATCAAGCCCAGACACAGCTATTTACACCCTGGTGCTGCTGGCGGTGTGGCAGTTTGGCTCACCCATGATCATCTTTTTGGCGGGCTTGCGCCAGGTGCCGCAAGACCTTTATGAGGCAGCCTCTATGGACGGCGCGGGCGCGTTTCGCAAGTTCTACAAAATCACGCTGCCCATGCTGGCCCCGGTGATCTTCTTCAACATGGTGCTGCAGATCATTGAAGGCTTCAAGGCCTTCACGCCCGCCTACGTGGTGTCGGGGGGCACGGGCGGCCCGATTGATTCCACGTTGTTTTACACGCTGTACCTGTACCAAGAGGCGTTCTCATACTTTCGCATGGGTTACGCATCGGCCATGGCCTGGGTGCTGTTGATCATCATTGGCATCTTCACCAGCATCAGCTTTTTGACCTCCAAATACTGGGTTTATTATGAAGACGACCCTCGCTAGTTCACCGGGTATGTCGCCCACCTCGTCGGTCACGCAAAAGCGATATGGCCCCAGTTTGGCCAGACTATTGGCGGGCACGCTCACCCGTCACGGCTTGCTGGTTGCAGCCTCCTTTTTTATGCTGTATCCGCTGTTGTGGATGCTGGCCTCGTCATTCAAGCCCGAAGCCATCATCTTCACCGATTTATCGCTAATTCCGCCCTCGTTCGACTTCGCCAACTATTCTGAGGGCTGGGTCGCCTTGCAGCAAAGTTTCACGGTGTTTTTCAAGAACTCCATTCTTGTCGCGGTGCTGGTAGTGATTGGCAATGTGCTGTCTTGCTCCATCACCGCCTATGCGTTTGCACGGCTGGAGTTTCGCGGTCGACGTATCTGGTTTGTGGTGATGCTGGGCACGCTCATGTTGCCCTACCACGTGACGCTGATTCCGCAGTACGTGCTGTTTTTGAAGCTGGGCTGGATCGATACCTTTTTGCCCCTGATCGTGCCGAAGTTTCTGGCGGCCGATGCCTTCTTCATCTTCTTGATGGTGCAGTTTTTCCGGGGCATTCCCCGTGAGCTGGATGAGGCCGCCGTGCTGGATGGTTGCAGCCCCTGGCGCATCTACTGGAAGATCATGATGCCGCTGTCCACGCCGGTGCTGACGACCACGGCCATCTTCTCGTTCATCTGGACGTGGAACGACTTTTTGGGCCCGCTGGTGTACCTGAACGACGCGTCCAACTACACCGTGCCACTGGCCTTGCGCTCGTTCATGGACTCCACCGGCCAGTCCGCCTGGGGCCAGTTGTTTGCGATGTCTGTGCTGGCGATATTGCCGATCTTTCTATTCTTTCTATTCTTTCAGCGTCTCATCATTGAAGGCGTTGCTCACTCTGGTATGAAGCGATGAATCCAACTACCCCAACAACCAACGCAAAAGTACGATTTGCAGCCATCGGGCTCAATCACAGTCACATTTACGGCCAGACCAAGGCTCTGCTCGATGCAGGCGCTGAATTGGTCTATGTGTATGCCGAAGAAGACGACTTGGCTGCGGCCTACCTTAAAGCCTATCCACAAGCACGCCGCGTTACCGACAAACGCGTGATTCTGGAAGATGCCAGCATTCAGATGGTGGTCAGTGCCACCATCCCCGATGTGCGTGCTGCCACCGCCATTGATGTCATGCGCCACGGCAAGGACATCATGGTGGACAAGCCCGGTGTGATCACGCTCGATGAGCTGGCCGCCGTCAAAGCCGTTCAGGCCGAAACTGGCCGCATTTTCTCGGTCTGCTTTTCAGAGCGGTTCGAGAATCGTGCCACCGAGAAGGCCAGTCAATTGGTTGCCGCTGGGGCCATTGGCCGCGTGGTGCAAACCGTGGGTCTGGGGCCTCACGCCTTGCGCAACAACCCCCGCCCGGACTGGTTCTTTGAACGCAAACGTTACGGCGGCATTTTGTGCGACATTGCGGCGCACCAGTGCGACCAGTTTTTGCATTTCACCGGCTCTACGCAGGCCCAAGTGGTGGCCTCGCACATTGGCAATTTTGGCAACCCCGAGACCCCCGAACTGGAGGATTTTGGCGAAGTGCTGTTGCGTGGCAATGGCGGTACAGGCTTTATCCGCGTCGACTGGTTCACCCCCAAAGGTTTGGGCGTGTGGGGGGATGGTCGCCTGACGATTTTGGGAACCGATGGCTACATCGAGTTGCGCAAATACGTGGATGTGGCTGGCCGCCCTGGCGGTGACCACTTGTTCCTGGTCGACGGCAAAGGCCAGCAGCACATGGATTGCAGCCAAGAAGCCCTGCCCTACGGCCCACGCCTGGTGCAAGACATCTTGAACCGCACCGAGACCGCCATGACCCAAGCCCATTGTTTTCTGGCCACCGAGCTTGCCCTGAAGGCTGAAGCTATGGCCACCCGCGTAGGAAATATCTAATGACTCAAAAAATTCGTGTTGCCGTTGTGGGCTTGGGGGTGGGCAAGGGCCACCTGGAGTCGTATGCCAAAGTCAAAGACCGCTTTGAAGTAGTCGCAGTTTGTGACCTGGACGAAGCCAAGGCCCAGTCCGTTGCGGCTGAGTTCGGTATCCCTCATTCAACCACCCGCCTAGCTGATTTGCTGGCCGGTAATGACGTGGATATTTACGACATCTGCACACCGCCCTACACCCACTGCGCCTTGATTGAGCAAGTACTTGCTGCTGGTTTTCACGTTATCTGCGAGAAGCCACTGGTGGGCTCGCTCGCTGAGTGCGACCGCATTGAGGCGGCCCAAAAGAAAGCACATGACGCTGGCAAAGGCACTCTCTTCCCTATCTTTCAATACCGCTTTGGGCACGGCTTGCAAAGGCTCAAGCACCTGCAAGCCAAGGGTTTTGCTCATACCCCGTTTTTGACCACGATTGAGACCTCATGGCGGCGCGATTCAGACTATTACGACATCAAATGGCGCGGCAAGTGGGCGACCGAGATGGGCGGCTGTTGCCTGACTCAGGCCTTGCACGCGCACGACATGTTGTCGTATGTCAACGGCCCGGTTAAAACCGTGTTTGCCAACCTGGCCACCCGCGTCAATCCGATTGAGGTGGAAGACTGCGCCGCCATTTCCGTG
>JANOLC010000448.1:0-4630 GCA_031419575.1 Burkholderiales bacterium
GGGTGAGTGAGGGCATCAGAGGTCAGATGTTAGCCCCTGAGCAAAGCCCGCCAGAAAACGCGGGGTCTATCGCCGTAGCTGCGCAAAGTCTCGTGCCACACGCTCCATGCACAATGGCAAATACACATCAGGAAGAAAAAATCAGTAAGTCTTATGCCAATTACACCTCCTGATGTCAACGTGCCCCCCGAGCACCCCAACCAGTTCGCCTTGCTTAAACAGCGCCGTTTTGCACCGTTTTTCTGGACGCAGTTCTCAGGGGCGGCTAACGACAACGTGTTCAAGTTTGCGTTCACCGTGATGGTGACTTACCAACTCTCCATCAGCTGGCTGCCCCCAGCGATGGCGGGGCTGGTCATTGGGGCGTTGTTCATCCTGCCGTTTTTGCTGTTCAGCGCCACCAGCGGGCAGTTGGCCGACAAGTACGACAAGACGGCCATGATTCGGTTTGTTAAGAACCTGGAAATTGCCATCATGGCGGTGGCGGCCTTAGGTTTCATCACCGACAGCGTGCCGGTGTTGCTGGGTTGCACTTTTCTGATGGGTTTGCACTCCACGCTGTTTGGCCCGGTCAAGTTTGCATATATGCCGCAAGTGCTGACAGAACGCGAGCTGACGGGCGGCAACGGCATGGTGGAGATGGGCACGTTTGTGGCCATTTTGTTGGGCAACATCGCGGGCGGCTTGTTGGTGGCTATTCCCGACACGGGACACCGTGATGTGGCCATTGCCTGCGTGGTGCTGGCGGTGATTGGCCGTGTAGTGGCGGGCTACATCCCGTCGGCCCCGGCGACTGACCCCGGTTTGAAAATCAACTGGAACCCGATCTCCGAGACGTGGAACAACCTTAGATTAGCGCACGGCAACCTGGTGGTGTTTCGCTCGCTCTTGGGCATCAGCTGGATGTGGTTTTTTGGTGCGGTGTTTTTAAGCCAGTTCCCCAGCCTGGCCAAAGAGGTGCTGCATGGCAATGAACAAGTGGCCTCGCTGCTGCTGGTGGTTTTCTCCATAGGCATTGGCACCGGCTCGCTGCTGTGCGAGGTGTTGAGCAAGCGCCATGTGGAAATTGGCCTGGTGCCGCTGGGTGCGATTGGCATGAGTGTGTTTGCGGTGGATTTGTACTTTGCATCGCGCGGTTTGCCCGCCTCAGAGGTGATGGGCCTGAGCGCATTTGTGGCGCAACCCTCGCATTGGCGGGTGATGGCGGACCTGGCCCTGCTCAGCCTGTTTGCCGGTTTGTACAGCGTGCCCATGTACGCGCTGATCCAGCTGCGCAGCCAGCCCACGCACCGCGCCCGCATCATCGCGGCCAACAATATTTTGAACGCGCTGTTCATGATTGGCAGCTCGGTGATTGCCGGGGCCTTGCTCAAGGCCAGCTTCACCATTCCGCAAATTTTCTTGTTCACGGGCCTGGCCAACGCGGTGGTGGCGTTTTACATCTTCATGCTGGTGCCTGAGTACTTGCTGCGTTTTGTGGCCTGGGTGCTGTCTCACTTTATTTACCGCTTCAAGATAACGGGCGATGAGCACATCCCTACCGAGGGCGCGGCGATTCTGGCCTGTAACCACGTGAGTTTTGTGGATGCCGTACTGCTGATGGCGGCCAGCCCGCGCCCCATCTACTTTTTGATGGACCACCGTATTTTTCAAGTGCCTGTGTTGGGCGGGTTATTCCGCCTGGCCAAAGCTATTCCCATTGCGCCACGCGCTGAAAACCCGGCTGCGTATGAAGCCGCTTTTGACGCGGCCACCAAAGTGCTGAAAGACGGTGACCTGCTGGCTATCTTCCCCGAAGGCGGCATCACCAAAGACGGCACGCTGCAAGAGTTCAAGGGCGGCATCATGAAGATTCTGGAGCGGGCCAAGGCGCAGGGCATTGGCGGCGAAGCTGGGGTGCGCGTGATCCCCATGGCGCTCACCAATCTGTGGGGTTCGTACTTCAGCCGGGTGGAGCATGGCGGTGCGATGGTGCGACCTTTCCGGCGCGGGGCGTTCAACCGGGTGGGGTTGAATGTGGGGGGGCCCATGGCGGCCGGTGAAGTGCAACCGGTGCTGTTGCAACAGCGAGTAGCCGAGTTACTGGCTTCTCCATCGACCTAATGCTCTGAAGACTTTCCCTGCGAGCGAGATAAACCGTGGGGGTGTGGGCAGAATTAGGGTCGTTGGCGCTTAGAGAAATTAGTCGAGAATTTTTACAGTTACGTTAAGAACAATTCAATTGCTACAACTTTCAATACATAACCTATTGATTTTAAATAAATTATTTCTCTGGGTATATTTTTTGCTTACAACATGGCCACAACTATTTTGGAGACAAGAATGAGTTTCAAGACCTCTTTTAAGACTTTGTGCCTTGCAGTCACGCTGCTGGCAGCGCCTCTGACTCACGCCGCTTACGTCACTATTGATGAGGTCGGCCTGGATGCCGTGTTCTCGCAAGCCAGCTTTGGCGATAACAAAATCGACATCCGTGTGGGCGGCATCACCGAGATTGTTCGGCCTGATTTACTGGCTATCACCACCGACAGCCAAATCACCAGCGTGTTTAATTTGCACACGGGTTCGCAACGGGTGGTTAATTTCTATTACGTTGACACCATCGACTCATGCGGTGATTTCAATACGAACATCATTGGATGCGGAATGGTGGGTGGCCCCAACTTTGTCGTCGAATCCAATTGGGCTGCCGATAACACTATCCCCGGTGGCGGAAACATCAGTTATGGCGTGCAACTCTTGGCCCATGAACTCGGGCACAACCTGGGCCTTGACCACCTAAGTGGCAACTTTTTGATGAATTCGTACATCAATGGGTTTATGAATTTGACGGCCGGCGAAGTGACTCAAATTTTTGCCAGTTCACTGGTTCAACATGACACCAGCGGGTTCTTCATTCAGATCAACCCGGTCTTGATCCTCGCGAGCGCCATTACCAATACCGTGCCCGAGCCGTCTACTGCAATGCTGGTGTTGGTCGGTTGGTGTGGGTCGGAACGCGCGAGCGCAAGTTGTCCAAGCGGGTTTGAAACACAGGGGTGAGGGGCTGGGGCAAGGGCACAATCGTTATCTGATGCCCGCTTTCCCAACAGCCCAACGCAAGGAGCCCCCATGTCATCCGGAAAAATATTAGTCGCCCAAGGTGGCGGCCCCACTGCCGTCATCAACCAGTCGCTGGTCGGCGTGGCGCTGGAAGCACGGCGCTTCACCCAAGTGCAGCACATCTACGGCGCACGGCATGGGGTGCGCGGCATCGTGAATGAAGATTTTGTAGACCTCACGCAAGAGACCAGCCACAACCTGGAACTGGTGGCCAACACGCCGTCCAGCGCTTTAGGCAGCACGCGCGACAAGCCAGACGTGGCCTATTGCCAGGAAATTTTCAAGGTACTTCAGGCGCACCAGATCGAACACTTCTTCTACATCGGCGGCAACGATTCGTCCGACACCGTTCGCATCGTGAGCCTGGAAGCGCAAAAGGCCGGTTACCCGTTGCGCAGCATTCACATCCCCAAGACCATTGACAACGACCTGGTGGGCAATGACCACACACCGGGCTTCCCGTCGGCCGCGCGTTTTGTGGCGCAGGCGTTTGCCGGGGTGAATCTGGACAACGCCGCCTTGCCCGGCGTTTACGTGGGCGTGGTCATGGGCCGCCATGCCGGTTTTTTGACAGCCGCCTCTGCGTTGGGAAAAAAGTTTCCCGACGACGGCCCACATCTGATTTACCTGCCCGAGCGCACTTTTGTGCTGGAGCAGTTTCTGGCCGATGTCAAAGCCACCTACGAGCGCTATGGCCGCTGCGTGATTGCGGTGTCTGAGGGCATTCACGATGCCAGTGGTACGCCCGTTCTCAGTCTGCTGGCCAAAGAGCTGGAGCGGGATGCGCATGGCAACGTGCAGCTCTCCGGCACAGGCGCACTGGCGGATTTGCTGTGCGAAGAGATCAAGTCCAAACTGGGCATCAAGCGGGTGCGCGGCGACACCTTTGGCTACCTGCAGCGCTCATTCATCGGTTGCGTGTCCGACGTGGACCAGCGCGAAGCCCGCGAGGTGGGCGAGAAGGCCGTGCAGTTTGCGATGTGGGGCCATCAACGTGGGCTGGGCGACGGCTCGGTCGCCATCAAGCGTACCGGGTTTTATTCGGTGGACTACGAGCTGCTGCCGCTGGAGACTGTGGCTGGCAAAACGCGCGTGATGGAAGACGAATTCATTGCCGCCAATGGCACCGATGTGACCGATGCATTTCGCATGTACTTGCGCCCCTTGCTGGGCTCGGGCATGCCCGATGCCTTCCGGCTGCGGCACAACCCGGTCGCTAAAGTGCTCAAGCGCTGAGTGTCAATGCGAAGGTGAGGTCATCGGAAAAGCGTGCGCAATTTATCACCGCGCATTCAACCCATACCCCGGCACCACAGCTGGCACACCGCCGCGCTCAATCGCCACAGCGCAGTACTTGAATTCCGGAATCTTGCCCACGGGGTCCAACGCGGCGTTGGTCATCAGGTTGGCGGCCGCTTCGTAATAGGCGAACGGGATGAATACTGCACCTTGCGGCGTGCCGTCGTCACGGCGCACATGAATAGCCACTTGACCTCTTCGCGATTTCACGGTGATGACATCGCCTGCC
>JANOLC010000449.1:0-4644 GCA_031419575.1 Burkholderiales bacterium
ACCGCCAAAAACTCCCAGTTATCCAGGTTGAAAATAGCCTGAATGACCCCCGTGGTGGACGGCATG
The DNA here is from genome assembly GCA_031419575.1 of Burkholderiales bacterium. Lineage (GTDB taxonomy): Bacteria > Pseudomonadota > Gammaproteobacteria > Burkholderiales > Burkholderiaceae_C > JANYCG01. The sequence continues at coordinate 67 of JANOLC010000449.1, forward strand.
CCCGTATTGAAAAAAACGGCAAATACCACCAGTGAGGCCCGGCCCCACAAGAGCTCCAGCACGATCAGCACTAAAACCAGCATGCCCATGCTTTTGATATGAGAGTCCCAGCAGGTTAAAGAGGTGCTGAGTTCAGGCATAAGGCCTTGCTCCCGGCGGCGGCTGACCTCGTACAGGCCCATTGCCAGGAATGGGCCCACCAACAAACAGCCCGAGGCGATGGACATGGCGTACTCTGGGCTGCTTCGAAACACGGCACCCAAAATAAGCGCCATGGTGAAAAAGCACGCGCCGTAAAAAATACCAACACCCCTGGCACCCATCAAATCACGCCAGCCCATGGCCAGCCAGCGAAATGGATCAACCCACTTCAGGTTGACAATGTCTTTGGCGGGAGCCTCGCTAGGCGGTGGCACATAGGGTGTCACCACGGCCTCCTCAGACCAGCGCGGCGCTCAATGCCTGCGCCAAATCTGCCTGTAAATCTGCCACCGCTTCAAGCCCGATCGAAAACCGCACCAAAGTGCCGTGCTGAAGATGTGCAGGCCAGTGGGGGCGAATGGAAGCCAAGTCGTACGGCACAACCAGACTCATAGGCCCGCCCCAGCTGTAGCCCAGCTTGAACAGCTTGAGCGCATCACAAAACGCGTCCACTTGAGTTTGGTTGAACTGAGGCGCAATCATCACGCTGAACAAGCCAGCAGCACCGTCGCGATCACCGGAACTGCAAAGCGCCTTCCAGTGCGCATGGCCGGGTGAATGGGGCAACGCCGGGTGAAGCACCTGTGCAAATTCTGAACGGCCGAGACACCATTGCGCCAGCTCACGCGTAGCCGCGTCGTGGGCGTTGTAGCGCAGCTTCACTGTGGGCAAGGATCGCAGTACGAGCTCAGCATCGTTGGCCGCTACACCCAGCCCCAGGCGCATGTGGGTTAACTTCAGCTGCAAGTGCACGGCCGGGTCACGTGTGATGACGCTGCCCATCAGTACATCCCCACCACCGCTGGGGTACTTGGTCAATGCATGGACGGAAATGTCCACCCCCAAAGTGTTTGGCATCGCACGTATCAGATCGAACGGGTTGAAGGCGATGCCTGCGCCCCAGGTGTTGTCCAACGCGACCAACACATTTTTGACTTTACACAGGCGCACCAACTCGCACAGATCAGGAAATTCCAGTGTGACAGACCCTGCTGCCTCGACCCAAACCAGACGTGTCTTGGAAGAAATTTTGTCAGCCAAATCCTGCGGATTCATCGCGTCGTAGAACCGATGCGTGATGCCCCAGTCCCTCAACTCGCCTGCAGCCAGCACTTTGCCAGGGCCATAGGCGTTGTCGGGAATCAGCACCTCGTCACCCATTTTCAGGACTGACAGCGCCACCGTGGCAATGGCCGCCAGCCCGCTAGGCACCAGCAGGCACTGGCTTCCGCCTTCCAGCGTGCACAGGCGCTCTTCCAGCGCATAGGTGGTGGGCGTGCCATGCAGGCCGTAGGTATAGGCCGATTTGTCTTTCCATTCCCGGCTGCGCATGGCTGCCACACTGGGGAAGATGACGGTCGAGGCCTTAAAGACACCCGGCTGCGGTGCTTCAAACCCTGTGGGGGGCAGGTAAGGGTGGTGAATCAAGCCGGTGATCATGTCCTGCACTACACACGCCACTTTTGAATCAACTGCTCGGGCCGCATGGCGTCGTAACCTTCAAAGGGTTGGTGAATCCAGGGGTTGGTAGGCAGGAACTCCACCGAATAGTCGGGCGTGAAGGTGGACAGCGCTTTTGTCCAAATTACAGCGCTGCGCAGCTCGGTGATGGGCGCATAACGATTTTTGAGTAAGTTGATAACGGCATTGAGGGTATGGCCGGAGTCTGCCAAATCATCCACCAGCAACACCTTGCCGGCAATTTCACCCTTGGGGGTGGTGATGAAGCGGGCGATATCCAGATTGCCTTGCACCGTTCCCGCGTCCGAGCGGTAGGAGCTGGTGGACATGATGGCAAGTGGCTTGTCAAATACCCTTGAGAGGATGTCACCAGGGCGCATACCGCCGCGGGCCAGACACAAAATCGTATCGAACTGCCAGTCGGACTGATGAATACGAATGGCCAGCTTTTCGATCAGGTTATGGTATTCGTCATAACTCACGTACAGGTGTTTGCCGTCTTCCGTCAACATAAGAATACTCCTGAATTAATAGCTAACTACGCTTATTCCACGGGGACTTAAGGTCAATTTGAACCATAAAATTCCTATGAACGGGCCAAATAGGGGTGGCGCATCATGATGGTGTGATCGCGGTCCGGGCTGGTTGAGATCATGTCGATGGGCACGCCCGTCACCTGCTCAATGCGCTGCAAATACAGCCGCGCTGCCACGGGCAGCTTGTCGTAGTCGGTGACACCCACGGTGCTTTGGGTCCAGCCCTCCATCACCTCGTAAATCGGCTTGCAACGCTCGATGTCGTCCGCGCCCATCGGCAGGATGTCGATGGTCTCGCCATCCATTTCGTACGCGGTGCACAGCAGCAATTCGGTCAGACCGTCCAGCACATCGAGCTTGGTGATGCACAGGCCAGTTAGGCCATTCACCTGGGCGGAACGCTTGAGCAATGCCGCGTCAAACCAGCCACAGCGCCTTGAGCGACCAGTGGTCACACCCTTCTCGGCACCGATCGTGCTCATGTGATAGCCGGGCGTGCCGGGCTTTTCCCAGTCCAGCTCGGTGGGGAATGGGCCACCGCCCACGCGGGTGCAGTAGGCCTTGGTGATGCCCAAAATGAAATGCAGCATGCCAGGGCCCACACCTGCGCCCGCAGCAGCATTGCCGGCCACGCAGTTGCTGGAGGTCACATACGGGTAGGTGCCGTGGTCCACGTCCAGCAAGGTGCCTTGTGCACCTTCAAACAACAAATTGGCACCTTTGACGTGGGCTTCGTTCAACTCACGGGACACATCGGCCATCATGGGCTTGAGCAGTTCAGCGTGGCGCATGGCCTCATCGAACACGGTGTCAAACTGCACTTCGCCGTTGACCATGTAGGGTGCCAGCGTGGGGCCGAAATCAAAGCTGACTGAGCCCAGGTAAGTGGTCAGCACATGGTTGTGCAAGTCCAGCAGTTCGCGCAATTTGGACGCAAAACGCTCAGGGAATTTGAGGTCTTGCACACGCAGCGCGCGCCGGGCGATTTTGTCCTCGTAAGCCGGGCCAATGCCGCGCCCGGTGGTGCCAATTTTGGCGTTGCCGCCTTTCTCGCGCGCGGCTTCACGAGCCACATCCAGCGCCGCATGAAACGGCAGTATCAGCGGGCAGGCCTCGCTGATACGCAGGCGTGAGCGCACTTCAACGCCCACCTTCTCCAGCCCTTCAATTTCCTCAAACAGTTTGGCGGCCGACACCACCACGCCGTTGCCGATGTAGCACTTCACGCCTTGGCGCATGATGCCGCTGGGGATCAAATGCAGGGCGGTTTTCACCCCGTTGATGACCAGTGTGTGGCCAGCATTGTGGCCACCCTGGAACCGTACCACGCCTTGGGCGCTTTCGGTTAGCCAGTCCACCAGCTTGCCTTTGCCTTCGTCACCCCACTGGGTGCCGACGACGACGACATTGCGACCTTTGATTGGATTCGGTACGTTCATTTCATATGTTCTCAAACGGCTTGCACGACCCACTGTCCCGCGACCTGAATCAGCTCGCGATCACACTGGAACTCATCAACTTCACTCTCATGGCCCGGCAACACACAGACCACCGTTTCACCCTGCGCACGCAAGGACGATATGGCGGCACGCAAAGCGGTGGCCTCGCTCCAAGGCGCACGAATCGCCGCACGCAAAGCACGGGGTGCTACCGCACCGACTAGCGCCTTCACGTCCAGGCTGAACCCGACGGCGGGCCGGTTGCGGCCAAACACAGCGCCCACTTCGTCATATCGCCCGCCCCGCACCACCGCATCGCCCGCGTTGGGCGAGTAAATGGCGAAGCGCACGCCGCTGTAGTAGGCGTACCCGCGCAGGTCAGCCAAGTCAAAGGTGACAGGTATGCCACCCAGATGACTGGCCAGCCACTTCAAATTTGATAGCGAACTACTGATGATTGACGAGGACTTCAAGGCTTTTTCAGCCTCAACAAGCACCTTGTGGTCGCCATAGAGCTGCACCAAAGCCAGCAAACCTTCGCGCGACGATTGGGGAAAAGTGCGGGTCAACGAGGCCAGCTCGCTGGCATCCTTGGCGGCCAGCGCGGCGTGGATTTGCGCCAGCAGGCCAGGGGCCATCTCTACGCCGAACAACAGCGAGTTGACGATACGCACATCAGCCATGTCCACCATGGGCGACTTGACATTCGCCACGCGCAGACCATCTAGCGCCAGCAGCAGGGTTTCAAGGTCTGCCTCCAACCCGGCGTGGCCGTAAATCTCGGCGCCAAACTGCAAGGGTTCACGCGTGGCGTGGGGTTTGTCAGGGCGCGTGTGGAGCACTGGGCCGCAGTAACACAGGCGGGTGACCCCTTGTCGATTGAGCAAATGCGCATCAATGCGGGCGACCTGCGGCGTAGTGTCGGCCCGCAGGCCCATCAT
>JANOLC010000450.1:0-4195 GCA_031419575.1 Burkholderiales bacterium
GTCTTTGACATGAAGTCACCCAACCTGTTGGCAGCGGTCTTCGGCTTTGGTTTGCTGCACGGTTTTGGCCTGTCCACACGCCTTCAACAATTGCCATTGGGTGACGACAGTACGGCCATGCTGTTGCGCATCCTGAGCTTCAATGTGGGTGTGGAAATTGGTCAGATTGTGGCGTTGACGGCGATGGTGGGCTTGCTGGCATTCTGGCGGCATAGGCCCTCTTTCAAGCGGTTCAGCTTTGCCGCCAATTTGACGTTGGTCTATGCCGGTGTGTATTTGCTGTTCATGCAGTTACATGGCTACCAGCACGATACCAATCCGGACAGTTTTCGTTTCGCCGTGCAAGAGCACAAGCACATCCATGAAGACATGGATATCGACAAAACGGTTGATCCCAGCCGAAACAAGCTTTGATCCGATTCACCCTCTCTTTTTATTTATTAACCCAAGGAAATCATTGTGAAAAATATCATCTCTATCGCTTCTCTGGTCGCTACCCTTTCTTTCACGCCTGCTGCCTTTGCAAGTGGGGGTGGTGGTTGTCATTTCCATGGAAATGCACCCGTCAAAGAGTCCGTCCTGACCGATTGCGTTAATGCGCAAAAGGACGCATTGATTGGCAGTGGAAAGATTGACGCCTCATGGAAATCCGTCAAAGTAGACAGGGCAGAAACAGTGGAGGGCAAAAGCATGAAGGAATGGAAGTTCAGTTTTAAAAATCCCGCAGAGAAAGACGTTTCCAAACAGACGCTCTACATGTTTTACACACTGACAGGTAATTTCATAGCGTCCAACTTCACCGGAAAGTAATACGTTGATTTCCCGAATTTCTGCGCCTGCCCTCAGAGGCGGTCTATTGGCTCTTTTGGCAGCGGCGCTATTTGGTTTGAGTACGCCGCTGGTGCAGCACTTCGGGCAGGGGTTGGGCGCTTTCACAACCGCCGCGATGCTTTATGCAGGGGCGGCTGTGGTGGCGCTCCTGATGCGGCATCCGCCGGAACGTGAAGCCGCTTTGAGGCGCTCAGACTCACCACGCATTCTTGCGATGGCTGGGTTTGGCGCAGTTATTGGCCCGGTCGCGTTGGCTTGGGGTCTGCAAAGGACAAGCGGGTCAAGCGCATCCCTGATGCTGACACTGGAGGCACTTTTCACCGCTGTATTGGCATGGCGACTTTATGGCGAAACCATGGACAAGCGTGTGGGAATGGCGATGCTGTTTTTGCTGGCAGGTGGTATGGCCTTGGTTTTGGAGCAAGGTCTTGCGGGTGATGCCCAGCTGTTGGGACTTCTGGCTGTTTTGATCGCTACGGCCGCCTGGGGCGTAGACAACACCTTGTCGCGGGGTGTGGCAGACCGCGACCCCGGTCAGGTCGTCCTGGCAAAGGCAAGTTTGGGCACAACCGCGACGGTTGGCCTCGCACTGCTGTTTGGTGAGCCCATGCCGGGTTTGATTGCCACTACTGCTTTGCTGGTCATTGGTGCTACCGGCTACGGACTGAGTCTGCGCTTGTATTTGCTGGCGCAGCGGGAGTTTGGCGCCGGACGCACGGGCTCTGTGTTTGCTTTCGCGCCATTTATCGGAGCATTGGGCGCATTCGCCATGGGTAGCCGTGCTGGTACATGGATGTTGGCCGTTGGAGGTATGTTGATGCTTGCTGGCGTGGTTCTTCATTTATTTGAGTTGCACGGGCACGACCATGAGCATGAAGCGCTTGAACACGAGCACGCTCACTCCCATAACGATGCGCACCACCTGCACACCCACGATGCCCTGCCATCAGGGCAACACAGCCACTGGCATCGGCATGAGCCTTCGCGCCACATGCATCCACACGTGCCGGATGCACACCACCTGCACCGGCATTGACGGGTTGTTTTAGGGTTCTGTGGGGTTGTGGAGAAGTTTGAGGGTCAAATAGCCTTAAAGTCCCCGTCAATAATAAATAGTTCGCTGCAAAAAAAATAGCGAATCAAGTTTAATCAGCCGCCACCTGCAACACCAGTTTGCCAAAGTTCTCGCCGTTGAACAGCTTCAGCAGCGCCTCGGGGAAAGTGTCCAGGCCCACCACGATGTCTTCCTTGCTCTTCATGCGACCGTCTCTCAGGTAGCCGGCCATCTCGGCCACGGCCAGGTGGTAGCGGTCGGCGTAGTCGAACACCACAATACCTTCCATACGGGCGCGGTTCACCAGCAGGCTCAAGTAATTCTTGGGACCTTGCACGGCGGTTGTGTTGTTGTACTGGCTGATGGCGCCGCAGATGATGATGCGCGCACCACGTGTGATCTTGGCCAGCACGTCGTCCAGAATCTCACCACCCACGTTGTCGAAGTACACGTCCACGCCTTTAGGCGCGTGTTCTTTGAGGCCTGCCCGGACCGAACCTGCACCGCCTTTGTAGTCGATGCAAGCATCAAACCCCAGCTCTTTCACCACCCACTCGCACTTGGTTGCGCCACCGGCGATGCCGACCACACGGCAGCCTTTGATTTTGGCCATCTGGCCCACGGTCTGGCCCACAGCACCAGCGGCACCTGACACCACCACCGTCTCGCCCGCTTTGGGCAGGCCCACGTCCATCAAGCCGAAGTAACCCGTCATACCGGGCATGCCCAGCACGTTGAGCCATTGGGTGAGGCTGCCTACGCGCAGGTCAATTTTGAACAGACCGTTGCGCTTCATGTCGGCCTCGGCCAGGGTGATGTACTCCTGCACGCCAAAGGTGGCCGACACGTAGTCGCCCACTGCGTACATGGGATTTTTGGACGCAATGACCTTGCCCACACCGCCTGCGCGCATCACCTCGCCAATGGCCACGGGCGGGATGTAGCTCTTGCCTTCGTTCATCCAGCCGCGCATGGCCGGGTCCAGGGACAGGGCCAGGGTTTTGAGCAACACACCGCCCTCTGCGGGTTCTGCCACGGGCTCAGTCGTGCTGCTCCAATTGGCGCGGTTGGGCAGGCCCACGGGGCGGGAGGCCAGGCGGATCTGGTGGTTGTTGAGCGTGCTGTAGGTGGCGATGTCGGCGGCAATTTGGGTCATGGAAGGCTTCCTGAAAATTTGCCGCATGGTAGCGTAGGATGCTTGGGCGTGCAGTAGCCCACGAGACAAGTCCGGGACAATCCCGCGTGAAAGAAACCCCATGGTCACAAAAAAAGCCAAAGCGACGACTGCTCCTTTAGCGCGGCCTACGCTGCTTGCCCCCATCGCCCTGGTGACGGGCGCCTCGTCAGGCATTGGCGAAGAACTGGCGCACTGCTTTGCCCGCGCCGGGCACGACGTGATTTTGGTGGCGCGCAGTGCCGACAAACTCAAGGCGCTGGCCTACGTCTTGAAAGCTGACTACGGCGTGACCGCGCAAGTGGAGGCGGCCGATCTGGCCATGCCCGGCGCTGCTGCCCAGCTGCACACCCGCATAAGCGCCAGGCTGGCCCGCCAGCGCCGCAGCATAGCCGTGCTGGTGAATTGCGCAGGGGTGCTGAGCCAGGGGGCGTTCACCGGCATGACGGCGGCCACACACCAGCAGATGATTGACCTCAATATCTCGGGCTTGACGGCGATGTTGTCGGCATTTGTGCCGGACATGGTGGCCCAAGGTAAGCAGGGTAGGGCAGGGCACATTCTCAACGTGGCCTCCATCGCAGCCTTCCAGCCCATCCCCATGCTGGCCACTTATGCTGCTGGCAAGGCCTATGTGCTGTCGTTGTCCGAGTCCTTGTCCGAGGAGCTCAAAGGCACGGGCGTCACAGTGACGGCGCTATGCCCCGGCATCACCGCCACCCAAATGCTGACCAGCGCGGCCGGGGCGAATGACCAACTCAGCCGTCTGCCCGGTTTTCTGATTGGAGACGTGAAGCATGTGGCGCAACAAGCCTTTGACGCCTGCCTGCGCGGCGATGCCATTTGCGTTCCCGGCGTGGTCAACCGCATCGGCATACTGGCGTCGCGCGCCACACCCAAATGGCTGGTGCGTACCGTGGGTGGGCTGGTTGGGCGTAAATCTCTGGAATAGTGGTCAAATTGGCTTAAAGTCCTCGTCTAATATAAATAGTTTGCTATCAATAGTGGAGCAATAGGAGCCCCCATCCATGATGACCAAAATCCAGAAATTAAACGAAACCGCGCAGCGGCGTACCTACGACGAGTCATGTCAGAGCGCGAACGTGTCGTTCTCCGTGTGCGACGCGGGCATGGCG
>JANOLC010000451.1:0-1862 GCA_031419575.1 Burkholderiales bacterium
TGATACATCCGCAGAAAGCTCGCAAATCTGGGCTTGCCACCGGGGGTGACGTCGCGGTAGGTGAAGGTGACTGTGCTGCCAATAGGCGGTGGGTTTTGGCGCTGCGCGTCGGACAGCCCGGTTCCCAGTTTGAACCTTTGACCGCCGGCTGTTTTGACGTCCAGCGCGCCGAGCAGCCCGGCATATTTGCCTTTACCGGGAACATGCCCCACCACCAAGGCTTCAGCATCCTGCACGGGTTTGAGTTTGAGCAGGACATCACTGCGCCCACCGGCCACCGAAGCACTGGCCAGGTGCAGCATCAGGCCCTCCCCGCCGTTCGCCGTGACCGATTTAAAACGGACCTGCAAAGCGGCGTGATTGGCGACCCTCGTCTGTTCCACCGCCTGAAGTTGTGGCCAGCCCGTGTCTTTGGCGATGCCTTGGAGTTGCGCCACGCGCTGGGTGAATGCGCCTTCACCGTTGGGTAATTCAAACACCATGAACTGAACCTGCTTCCACTCGGCATCTTGCGGCTCACTGCGGCGCACCGCCCCCGACACCACATCAAACTTGCCCCGCCCTATCCACAACTCGCCGTCCAGTGCGGTTGCAGGAAGCTTGGCAAGGAACCAGGCCGGCGCGGCAATGGGGCGACCACTGCGAAAGCGCAACACGCCGTCGTCTGCGCTGCCGTTCCCGTGGCCGCCCCACACAGCACGCACGCCATCGTACTTTTCACTCACCCAGTAACGTGCGGGGTCAACTCCGGCGGGTGCCTTGTTAGCCAGCAACACGCCGACGGCATTTTTGGCGCGCAGGTCTGGTGAAAAACCCATGGCCGAACCCAGCAGAACCAGCAAGCGGGCGTGAAACCCACGGCGCTGCACACCGCCGGTATCAATTTTTTGCGTCATAAAAACCTCCGTTTTTCAAACATTGTCAGCTTGCAACGCTTGGGACTGACATTTCGAATTGCGTGAAAACCCTTGGCCTGATATAGTAGAAGGCTTTTCGGAATTTCCGGGGAGTGCTCGCATCTCTTTGATTTGTCCTTTGATTTACCGAGGTGAGACAGTGGTAAAGCAGAGTAAAGCGAAGAGAAATGAGCAGATTTTCACGTCGATTCATCACATTCAAGGATCGCGTTTTTTCAATTTCAAACGTTTAGGGACGTTTTTGTCATAGGAGGCTTAAGTGCCAACGATTAACCAGCTAGTGCGTCAAGGCCGTGAGGTCGAGATCATCAAGTCGAAGAGCCCTGCCATGCAGAACTCTCCACAGCGTCGCGGTGTGTGCACCCGTGTGTACACCACGACGCCTAAGAAGCCAAACTCCGCTTTGCGTAAAGTTGCCAAAGTGCGCTTGACGAATGGGTTCGAGGTCATCTCGTACATCGGCGGCGAAGGCCACAACCTGCAGGAACACAGCGTGGTGCTGGTTCGTGGTGGTCGTGTCAAAGACTTGCCCGGTGTGCGTTACCACATCGTGCGTGGCTCGCTTGACTTGCAAGGCGTGAAAGACCGCAAGCAGTCGCGCTCCAAGTACGGTGCCAAGAAACCAAAAGCCAAGTAACTTGACTTGAGTCCAAAGTTGTAAAGCTCTGGAGTCGAAAAATAAAAGGTGTTTGTTTGCTGCGTGGCGCAGTGAATGAGCGAAGTGACCCAATATTCGGGTCGAGTAAGTGAGAGTCTTATTGATTAACTCTCGCGTTGGCCTAACGGCCAGCAACTGAAGCAAAGAGGTGAAAAAATGCCACGTCGTCGCGAAGTCCCTAAACGTGAAATTCTGCCGGACCCAAAATTCGGCAATGTTGAGCTGTCCAAATTCATGAACGTGATCATGGAAGGCGGCAAAAAAGCGATCGCTGAGCGCATCATTTA
>JANOLC010000452.1:0-21381 GCA_031419575.1 Burkholderiales bacterium
GCCGGTCAATCGGTCCGAAGTCAGCCTGCGGATGCAGGGGCAGGCAAGCGTGGGCTTCCCATTTAATGTTGTTGGTCGTTGTCATGGTGTGGTTCCGCTCAGTTCAGTGTTGCGCTTGAAGCCGGTCGAGGCCAGCATCAGCTTAGCCGTATAGTCATTTTTCACGCGGCTGGCAGCCAGGTCGGCACCCGACAACAATTCCACCGTCTGGCCACGCTGCATCACCATCAGGCGCTCACACATGTGGGTGACCACGGCCAGGTCGTGGCTGACCATGATGAAAGTCAGGCCACGTTTTTGCCGCAGTTCCTCCAGCAGGTTGAGCACCTCCGCCTGCACCGACGCGTCCAGCGCCGAGGTGGGCTCGTCGAGCAGCAGAATTTGCGGCTCCAGAATCAGTGCCCGCGCAATCGCGATGCGCTGGCGCTGGCCACCAGACAGTTGGTGCGGGTACCGAAAGCGAAATCCCGTGCCCAGGCCCACTTCATCGAGCGCGCGCTCAATGCGCGTCTCGGCATCACCCAGGTTGTGAATCGCCAATGGCTCGGCCAGGATGCGGTCTACAGTCTGGCGCGGGTGCAGGGACCCGTAAGGGTCCTGAAACACCATTTGCACCAGGCGGCGAAAGTCCTTGCTGCCGGGTTTGGGGTGAGGTTGCGGCTGGGCCGTGCCGGTACCTGCAGGTCCAATCAGCGCCACCGTGCCCGCCAGTTTGGGCGCCAGGCCGCAAATGGCGCGCAATACGGTCGACTTGCCCGAGCCGGACTCGCCCACGATGCCAAAGCTCTCACCTGCCTCAACGCGCATTGACGTATCCGCTACAGCGATGAAACCGTCGTACACCACGCGCAGGTTTTGAATGGCCAGGCCCACACTGGCGCCGGACGAATGGCCGTTTGACATGGTCGTAGTCACAGCGCCCACTCCGGCTGGCGATCCAGCGTGGGTAGGGGGTGGCGGACATCGCCCAGGCGGGGCAGGCAATTGAGCAGGCCGCGCGTGTACGGGTGTTTGGCATCCGCTAGGCCACCGGCCGAAATTTCTTCTACCACCCGGCCCGCGTACATCACCAGAATGCGGTCACAAAACGTGGACACCAAGCGCAGGTCGTGCGAGATAAAAATCAACCCCATGCCGCGCTGGATCACCAGCGCGTCCAGAATCGCCAGCACCTGCAGCTGCACCGTCACATCCAGTGCCGAGGTGGGCTCGTCAGCAATCAGCAGGTCGGGGTTGGCAATCAGCATCATGGCAATCATGGCGCGCTGGCCCATGCCGCCCGACACCTCGTGCGGGTAGAGTTTGTAGACGCGCTCGGGCTGGTCGATTTGCACGGCCACCAGTGCGGCCAGCGCTTTGGCGCGCGCTTCCCTGGCCGACACCTTGGTGTGGGCGCGCAGGGTTTCGACCACCTGGTCACCAATCGTCATCACCGGGTTGAGCGAGTACTTCGGATCCTGCAAGACCATGGCAATGCGGCCACCGCGCAATTCGCGCCGCTGCTTCGGCGAGCAGTTCAAAAGGTCGACGCCATTGAACTCAAGCCGCTTGGCGGTCACGATACCTTCCGGTGCGGTCAGGCCCAGAATCGCGCGGCCGGTTTGTGATTTGCCGGAACCGGATTCGCCCACAATGCCCAGGCGTTCACGCCCCAAGGTAAACGACACACCGCGCACCGCTTCGGTCATGCCACCTTCGCGGTTGGGGAAGGCCACGCGCAGGTCGTCTACAACCAGAACTGTTCCACTTGCTTCGCTCACTTCACGCCTTTCGGGTCGAGCGCATCGCGCAAGCCATCGCCCAGCAAATTAAACGCCAGGCTCACCAAAAAGATCGCTGCGCCCGGTGCCGCCGCCACCCACCACTGATCCAGCACATACTGGCGACCATTGGCGATGAGTGCGCCCCACTCCGGCATGGGCGGCTGCGCACCCAAGCCCAGAAAGCCCAGGCCGGCAGCTGTCAAAATAATCCCCGCCATGTCGAGCGTGACGCGCACGATGACCGACGACACACACAGCGGCATGATGTGGCGCAATACAACGCGCCAAGGCGAAGCCCCAATCAACTGCACCGCCGCGATGTAGTCGGCCTGGCGAATCGTCAGCGTCTCTGCCCGCGCAATGCGTGCATAGGGCGGCCACGAGGTGATGGCAATGGCGATGACTGCGTTCTCGATGCCGGGGCCCAAGGCGGCCACAAAAGCCAACGCCAGAATCAGCCGGGGAAAGGCCAGAAAAATATCGGTGATGCGCATCAACACGGCATCGACCCAACCGCCCGCGTAACCTGCCACTGTGCCCACCAGCAGGCCCACCGGCGCGGCCAGAATAGCCACCAGCACCACCACATACAGTGTGATGCGCGAGCCATGAATCACCCGCGAAAGAATGTCCCGGCCCTGGTCGTCGGTGCCAAACCAGTGGGCACCCGACGGCGGCAACAGGCGTGTGGTGCGCAAGTCACCTTCAAATGGGGAATACGGTGCCAGCACGTTGGCAAAAATCGCCACCAACACCAGGGCCACCACAATCCACAAGCCGACCATCGCCAGGCGGTTGTGTGAAAAAACACGCCAGGCACCATAGGCGCGGCCCAGCGAGGCCTGACGGCGCGAGCTGGGGCGGTCTGACATCAGCCAGTCGTGCAGGCTCTCTTTGGTTGCAGTCGTCCGCGTTGATGTTGGAGCTTTGGTCATCGATTTGAAAAGATGGAACTTGCGCGCATCGGTGCTTGGCTAGCGCGAGCGGGTGCGTGGATCCAGCACCTGGTAAAGCAAATCAGACAACAGGTTCAGGCCAATGAAAATCGAACCCACCACAATCGTGCCTCCCAACACGGCGTTCATGTCGGCGTTTTGCAGCGAGTTGGTGAGGTACAGGCCCAGGCCCGGCCAGGCGAAGACCGTCTCGGTCAGCACCGAGCCTTCGAGCAGGCCCGCGTATGAGAGCGCAATCACCGTGACCAGTGGCACCATGGCATTGCGCAAAGCATGGCGCCAGATGATGCGAGTCTCAGACAGGCCCTTGGCCCGTGCGGCAATGATGTACTCCTGCGCCAGCTCATTGAGCATGAAGGACCGTGTCATGCGGCTGATATACGCCAGTGAAAAATAACCCAACAGCGAGGCTGGCAAGATCAGGTGCGACAGCAGATTGCCGAATGCATCCCACTGCCCGGCGCGGGCTGCGTCCAGCAGTAAAAACCCAGTCACCGCCGTCAGTGTGTACTCATACGTCACATCCATGCGACCCGGCCCGCCGACCCAGCCCAGCTTGGCATAAAACAGCACCAACCCCATCAGCCCGAGCCAGAAGATAGGCACCGAATAGCCCACCAGGCCCATCACGCGCACGGCATGATCGGCTGCACCGCCACGCCGCACCGCCGCCCAAACACCCAGCGGCACGCCTATGCCCGCACCTATCAAAATGCCAAGGGTAGCCAACTCAATCGTGGCAGGAAAGGTGCGCTTAATGTCTTGCATCACCGGGCGAGCCGTCAGCACCGAAGTGCCAAAGTCTCCATGCATGACCTTGGACAAATACATGTAAAACTGCTGGTACACCGGCTTGTCCAGCCCCAGCTCCAGCCGCACTTCGGCAATGCGGGCGGCGGACGCCCTGTCACCTGCGATGGCAATCACCGGGTCAATGGGAATCACGCGTCCAATGTAGAAGGTGACGGCCAGCAGCCCCAAGTAGGTCATCACAATGACCATCAGGAAACTGCTGGTGCGCAGAGCCAGCCGCTTGATGCGTTTGAGACGCTGGCTGCCCTGCGACTCGGAGGACATTTGGCTGAGCAAACTCAAACGATTGCTCCGATAAGAACGAACCGTTCGCCCTGAGCTTGTCGAAGGGCTTCGACAAGCTCAGCCCGAACGGGATTCAAGATTTCATCGGGACAGACCCATAAAGTCGCGACCAAGGCAACAGCAGAATCAGCCAAGGCGATTACTTCGACACCCGGAACATGTAGGTGGAGTCGGATGTTGGGCCAATCTTCAAACCCACCACATCACTGCGATAGGCGGCCACTTCAACCTGCTGGAACAACATGACAAAGGGGCTGTTCTTGCGGAAGTCAGCCTGCATGTCTTCGTACATTTTTTTGCGCTTGCCGGCGTCACGTTCCAGCACGGCGGCATCGGCCTTTTTGGTGGAGTCAGGCGTGTCCCAGGCATTGCGCCAGGCCAGGGGCTTGGTCTTGGCATCGTCTGCGTTGTTGGGGTTTTGTACAAAGGTGGCATTGGTGTGCGGGTCCCAATAGTCAGCACCCCATTGGCCAATGAATAACTCATGCGTGCGGGCGCGGTACTTGGTCAGCACTTGCTTGCCGTCGCCGGGCAGAATTTCAATTTCAATGCCCGCACGTTTGGCGGTCTGCTGGAACGCCTCGGTGATGCCTTGCACGGGCTGCACCGTGCGCATGTCCATGGTGATCTTGAAACCATTGGGTACGCCCGCTTTGGCCAGCAAGGCCTTGGCCTTGGCCACGTCGAGTTTGTACGGCTTCTCAGAGCTGGCACCCAGCAAGCCGATGGGCATGAAATTCTGGTTGACCACACCAATGTTCTTGATCATGGTTTCGCCAATGGCATCGTAATCGATCAGCCACTTCAGGGCTTCGCGCACTTCAGGCTTGGCCAGATTGGCATTTTTCTGGTTCATGCTGATGTAGTAGACCGTGCCCTTGGGCGTGGCAGTGCTCTTGATGTCTTTGTTACTGGCCAGCGCGGCCAGGTCTTGCGGCGCCAGGTTGCGGGCAATGTCCACATCGCCTTTTTCAAGCATCAGGCGCTGCGTGGCGGACTCTTTGGCGAAGCGGTAAATCACGCGCGCCAGCTTGGCTTTTTCACCGTGGTAGGTGTCGTTACGCTCCAGCGCCACGATCTCATTGGCACGCCATTCACGCAGCTTCATGGGGCCGGAACCCGCGTAGTTGGTCTTGAGCCAGGCGTAGCCCCAATCCCCATTGACCTCCTTGGACACGACCAGCTTTTTGTCGATGACCGCAGCGACATTGGCAGTCAGGCAGTTATAGACGAAGGTAGGCGCGTAGGCCTTGTCGGTCTCAATGGTGAGGGTCATTGGCCCGGTTTGTTTGATCTTGTCCTTCACGTTGTCTTTGGTGAAGCCAAACTGGCCCAATATGAATGCGGGCTCTTTGTCCAGCGTCACGGCGCGCTGGAAGGAATAGACCACATCTTCCGCGCTGATCGCATTGCCTGAGGCGAATTTCATCCCCGGCTTCAACTCAAACGTGTAGGTCTTGCCATCGGCAGACACCGACCACGACTTGGCCAAATCATCCACCAGCTTGGACGGGTCGTTCACGTCGTAACGCACCAGGCGGTCATAGGTGTTGCCCATGATTTCACCGGCAGAAATCTCGAATGCCTCAGCCGGGTCCATGGTGATGATGTCGTCAAATGCAAAGGCCACGACCAGGGTGTCTTTGGGGGTGGCAGCGAATGCTGGCACGACGCCATAGCTCAAAACCAACGCAGCGGCCGCCGCCGCACCCAGCAAGCGGCGCGACACGGTCAGCGTTGTCAGGGGAATCAGATGTGTCATGAATTAATCCTTCAAGTTGAAATGAGTGCCGGGTCAGTTTATACCTACCCCAGCGCCAGCCACCTAGTAGGAACGCTAGGGTCGATGCCGACCACTGTGAGTTCAAGCATGAATCAAGCCAGGGTTGATCAGGTCAATGAATTTTGAACCGTTCGCCCTGGGCTTGTCGAAGGGCTTAGGGCGAGCGGAGACTTTTAATGCATCGGGTTCAAGTCACCCAGCAGGCTGCTGTCGATGAGGGCGTGGTCGTCATGGTAGGGCAAGGCGTAGTGCCACCATTCGTGCGCAATGTGCTTGAAACCGGCAGTCTCCATGATGTCCAGCAGCCGTAGCCGGTTGGCCTGAGCTTGGGGCGAGACCGTGTCACTGAAGTGGTGCGATTGCGCGGTCATGTCGTCGAAGCCGGTGCCCATGTCGAGCTCGTCGCCCGCAGCGTTGATCAGCGTCAGGTCGATGGCCGTGCCGCGGGTGTGGTTGGAGCCCATCGCCGGGTCGGCCACGTAGGCCTTGTCGGGGGCAGCGTCCCACAGCAGGACCTGCGCCTCGTGCGGGCGAAACGCATCAAAAATCTTGAGCCGCAAGCCCTGCGCTGCGGCCAGTCGTGCCGCCTCACGCAGGCAGACTTCTGCATCGCGGTGCAGCAGGCACAGGGGGCGTTTGTAGATGGCCTGACCGGAGACGTTGCCCGTGGTGGCGTAGGTGAGGTCCAGCACTACGCCGTGAGTGTCAGGGCTGATCAAAATCAGGGGGTGGGAGAGTTTCATGAATAAAAATGGGTGGAAGTCCCCGTCGAATAACAATAGTTTGCTATGAAATTTGAATCACTTGCTGCCTGAAAAATCAGGAATGGTTCGAATCATAAATTCATCAAACAACGGAACGGTGAACGCCATATCACCGTGTGCCGGGCTGTAAATCATCCCCTTTTTGATGAGCTTGGAACGTACCGGGCCAATCCCCTTCAACGTCATTTTCAAAGCTGTTGCAATGTCACCCGTGCGATGGCTACCTGGGCCGAGGTGCGCCATGGCACGAAGGAAGTTCTTTTCTCCCGGTGTGAGTCGGTCATAGCGAACACGGAAGAAATTTTTGTCCAGGCGTCGAGTTACCTCCCTAGTCGCGTTGCGGACGATGTCCAACGTGATGGGGCTGGTTGCTGCCATGTTCCATGACTGGTACCCCCACTCCTGAATGAAATAAGGGTAGCCATGGGTTAGACGAAACACCTCATGCAGCGCATCGTCGTCAAATTCAACGCCCACATGCCGTGCCGGGTCACGCAAAGCCATTGATGCATCTGCCTCAGACAGTGCCCCAACGTCCGGGTAGTTGAACAGTCGCTCTGCATACGATTTGGATTCTCCTGCCATCCCCGCGAGCACTGGCAAACCCGCTGCGAGCAACACCAAGGGTAGTTGCTTTTGTTGCATTTTGTGCATGGCCATGATCAGCGCCCCAAGCTCTTTTTGGTTCAGGTACTGAATTTCATCGATCAGAATAGCCACAGCAGTCTGGCGCTCCAGCGCCGCCTCTGCGATGGCTACAAACAAGTTGGGCAGGTCAATTTCCAGGTCACCGCTGTCAGCGGTGCCCTTGGCTGGCTCGATGTCCAGCCCCAGCGCCACGTCATTGACCGTTAACTTGATGCCACCAATAAAACTGCGCAACACGGCCAAGCCGCGCTTAACTTTGTCGCCCGCGCCAGCGACGCGGTCCAGCTCAAAAAGTAACCCCCGCAATGCCGGATAAATCAGCTCGCCCAGCGGCTTTTCTTCGTGTGCTTCCAGAAGAATCGTCTGATAGCCCGCAGCCTTGGCCATGCGTTCAATGTCGTTGAGCAATACGGTTTTTCCAACGCCACGCAAACCCGTGAGGAGCAGACTTTTCTCTGACCGTTTTTGCTTGACCCGCCCCAACAGGATGCGAGCTTGCTCCAGCAGCGCGTCCCTACCGACCAATTCAGGGGGTGGTGCCCCAGCGCCAGGGGAAAACGGGTTATTAAGTGGGTTCATGGTTATGTCTAATGAAGTCCAACCAATTCTAACTATATGTTGTTAGTTATTAATAGACATTATTAGAAGTATTGACACATGCGGAAAACTGACTTAATCCGTTTTAAGCAGAATATAGCCATTAAATTACCTTAAAGTCCCCGTAAACTATAAATAGTTTGCTATGTATTATGTAGCATAAAATTTCACCAACGCATCACCAGAGAGGCACCAACCGCCCCGCTACCAGCCTAAACCCGCGCTGCGCCATGGCCCGGGCCTCGGCCTCGTCATGCGTGACCAGCAGGGTGGCGATGCCTGCGGCCGCAATGCGCTGCTTGAACTCCTCGCGCAGGCTGGTGCGCAGCTCCGCATCCAACGCCGAGAAGGGTTCGTCAAGCAACAGCAAGCGCGGGTTGGTGATGAGGGCACGGGCCAGCGCCACACGCTGTTGTTCACCGCCCGACAGTTGCATGACCTTGTGCGTTGCATGGCTGGCCAGGCCGAACAGCGCCAGCATGTCTTGTGAACGTACCCTGGCTTCCCGGCGGGGAATGCGCTGTTCCACCAGGCCAAAGGCCACGTTGTCCTGCACAGTGAGGTGCGGGAACAGGGCGAAGTCCTGAAACATCAGCGCAAAGCCGCGCCGCTCGGGCGGAGTGGGGGTGATGTCAACCCCGTCAAACCAGACTCTGCCCGCGTCCAGCGGCTCCAGCCCGGCCACCATTTTCAGCAGCGTGCTTTTGCCGGTGCCCGAGGGGCCCAGCAGCGCCACGGTATCGCCCGCTGCCACCTGCAAGTCCAAATCATCGGCCAGCAGCCAGTGGCCGCCCGCTGCATCGTGAAACGTCTTGTGGATGGCTTTGAGTTCAAGCACGCGATGGGGTCCTCTTGGTCAGTTTTTTTTTGCGACCGCTCCTTGCGGTGGGCGCGGTTTCGATCAACATGAAGGCGGCCAGCGCCAGTGCCATCAGCAGGCAGGCCAGCACCATGGCCGCGTCCAGATTGGCAGCACCGGGGCGACCCAGGCGCTGGTAAATCAAGGTGGTGAGTGTGGCCCATTCGGGGCGCGACAAAAACAAGGTGACGGCAAACTCCCCCAGTAACGTGGCCGCGGCAAACGCCATGCCCCGGCGCAAGGCGGGCGTGACCAGCGGCAGCGTAATGCGCCAAAACACGCGCCACGGTGTGGCCCCCAACGTCAAAGCGGCCTGGCACAGATGTTCGGGCACGCTATCCAGCGCAGCGGCCAAAGACTTGGCCACAAACGGATAGGCCAGCAAGGCATAAGCCGCCACCAGCAGGGGCAGACTGGCCGCCCAAGATGGGTACAACAGCAACAAACCAAACGCCACCGTGACAGGCGACACCACAAACGGCAGAAACGCCGCCGTGCGCAAGCCCACCGAGCGCTGTGCAGCCAGCGCGTGGGTCAGGCCCAGCAACGTGGCCAGCGCCAGGGCTATCACCGAGAAACGCAGCGTGTTCCAGAGCGCCTGGTACACATCCTCGTCGCGCAAGACATCCCACACAGCAGGGTTCGTCACCAATGCAGTGACAGCGCGCCAAACGATGGCCAGCAGCGGCGCTGCACAGACAAAAAATAAGACCCCCAGCGCACCGGCAATACCTGCGCGTTGCGCCGAGGTGCGAGCCTGTCGCAAGGCAATCACATCGCCACGAACTGGCGTGGTCAAGCGCTTTTCAATCACCCCATAGGCCAGTGCCACGCCACCGGTCAACACCACCATGGCCAGGGCCAGCACACCGGCCTCGGCCAGCTTGAGCTCGTGCGCGACCAGGGTGTAAATCTCGACCTCCACCGTGGCAAATCGCTGGCCACCCAGCAGCAGCGCCAGCCCAAACCCCGCAAAGCAATACAAAAAAACCAGGCACAAGGCCGATGCCAGCCAAGGCAATACGGCTGGCCATTCCACCCGCCAGAAGGCGCGCCATGGGCTGGCACCCAGCGTGCGGGCCGCTGCCACCCGCGATGCACTGACCTGCGAGAGCGCATCAACCCCGGCGCGCACCACCACACACAAGTTGAAAAACAGGTTGCCGTACAACAACAACCACGGTGTGTCGCGCAAGTCCACCGCATAGCCTGCCCCCAGCACAAAAAGGATGGCCTCGTTGAGCACCCCACGCGGCCCCCACAGGGCCAGCACGCCCATGCCAGCCACCAGTGTGGGCACCACAAACGGCAGCATTAGCAAGCGCAACACCAGCGCACGACCTGTGAACTCAAACCGTGCCAACACCCACGCTACCGGCAGGCCCAACAGCAGCGCCATCCCGCAGGTGATGGCCGCCTGCATCAGTGACCACAACACACGCCAGCGCAGGTAATCGTCGTGCCACATGGTGTCAATCAAACCTGTGGGCGCATTGGCCCAGCCCTCGGCGCACAGGCGCACCAACGGGGCCAGCAGCATCACGCCCAGAAATAAGGCGGGCCCTATGCCTATTGCGATCGTTTGGTGAAGCCCTAAATTCCGTTCGGACTTAGCTTGCCTCCGTTCGGGCTGAGCTTGTCGAAGCCGCTGCCAACCCTTCGACAAGCTCAGGGCGAACGGTTCAAATTTCATAGGGCAAGATCAATAACGTACAGCCCAAGGCATTGCTGCGCAGCAATGCAATTACTTCAGCACCACCCGCGTCCAGCGACTCACCCAGTCACTGCCTTTGGCGGCAATGACATCGGGCGTGGGGTTGTCAAACGCAACCGGCTCCACGGCGTGGCGCATCACGTCGGCACGGGTCACACCGGTCTCGGCGGGGAACATCCACATCGAGGTTTGCAGCGCTTGCTGCACGGCGGGTGAACGCATGAACTCCATGAACTTGTGAGCGGCTTCAGTCTGGGTGCTGCCCTTGACCAGGGCCACGCCCTCTACCTGGCGAAACACACCGCCCTTGAGGCTCAAGCTGCCGGTGGGCGGTTCGGTGATTTTTTCTTTGCTGTAAAACACCTCGGCTGCGGGGCTAGCGGCGTAGCTCACCACCAGCGGGCGCGTTCCGCCATTGCGGGTGAACTCGGTGTAGTAGGACTCGCTCCAGCCCTTGGTGACCTTCAGGCCGTTGGCGCGCATACGGGCCCACCAGTCAAACGCAGGCTCCTCACCCAAACCCGCCACCGTGGCCAGCATGAAGGCATAGCCCGCGCTCGAGGTCGCCGGGTTTTGCACAGCCACCAAATTTTGATACGCGGGCAGCGTTAAATCTGCCAGCGTTTTGGGCAGCGCCAGACCCTGCTTAGCGAACCACGCGCGGTCGTAGTTGAGGGTGACATAGCCGTAATCCACCGGCAGAAAGCCACCGCTTAACAAGCCCCCGATTGCGCTACCCACAGACACCACCGCCGCGCGTTGTGACGCCGGGCCGGTGTAGGGGTCCAGCACATTGGCCGCCATGGCTTTGACGACCAGCGCGTTGTCCACACCAAACACCACATCGGCGATCGGCTGCGCTTTGGTCAGGATGAGTTTGTTGAGCATCTCACCCGCGTCGCCGCCTTTGATGATGGCCAGCTTGATGCCAGAGTCCGCCTCAAACTGGGCCAGCAAGGGCTTGGGCAGCGAGAACGAGTTGTGCACCAGCACGCGCAGATCGTCCGCGTGTGCAACCAAAGCCGTGCCGACAGAAAGCAGCGCAACCAGCAATGGCGCAACAAGGCGTGAAGCAGCTTCGCGGCGGGGAATAGTTTGACGTGTCATGTCGGTTCAATCCTTTAATGCGCCAGCAAAGGGGCATGAGCAGAAGGAACCAAGCCATCCATCACGCTTCCTACGCTGGCATGACCCAGATCAGGTGAGTGGGGTATTTCTCAGCCGGCACCCTGCTTTGTGGAGCAGTTCCGACACCCCTGGTGATGACTTGGATTGTAACGACTAGCATATCGGTGACGCAGATTCCATGTCGGCACGCACCACAATAGAGGCCGCTTTGAAAACTGAAATGCGCCAGAACCTGCGTTGCTCCTCACGCTAAGCAGAGCGACAATTCGACTGTGAGCCCTCAAAGTGTGTTCAATTCAATCCCAAACATCATGATCAAACGCAGCTACCTCTTCGTCCCCGGCGACCGCCCCGAACGGTTTGACAAAGCACTGGCTAGCGGCGCACACGCCGTCATCCTCGACCTGGAAGATGCCGTCACACCCGAGCACAAACTTCAGGCCCGCGCCACAATCCGAGAGTGGCTCATGCAGACAGAAGCCCGGGTGTGGCTGCGTGTCAACCCGGCAGACACCGCCTGGCATGCTGAAGACTGTGCGCTGCTTAAGTTAGCACCAGTTTGCGGGGTCATGGTCCCCAAAGCGCAAGACGCCTCTGCCCTTGCGCGCTTGGCTGGTGCACTGCGGCCAGACCAATCCATCATTCCACTTGTCGAATCGGTGATGGGCTGGTTTAACGCACTGGCGTTAGCCCAGGTGCCTCAGGTACACCGCTTGGCTTTCGGCTCGATGGACTTCATGGTCGACTCTGGCATTCAGGGTGACGGCGAAGAGCTCGATGCTGTCCGCACCCAACTGGTACTGGTATCACGCCTAGCCGGTGTGGCGTCTCCGATAGATGGTGTTTCGCTCGCTATAGACAACGCCCAGGAACTGGAGGCAGACGTGCGCCGCTCACGCCGCTACGGCTTTGGCGCCAAGCTGTGCATCCACCCCAAGCAGATTGCGGGCGTACACGGCGGTTTTGCCCCGACGCAATCCGAGATCGACTGGGCTCACCGAGTGCTGGACGCGATGGCCGCAGGTCCGCTTGGCGCCATAACAGTGGACGGCAAGCTGGTCGACAAGCCGATTGCCATGCGGGCGCAATCCATCCTTGATGAAACACCAATGCCTGATGGCGCATGCAGCATGGAGAAAAGTCGTTCGTTAGTGACTCGTGCTGGTTGAAATTGGTCGCGTCCTTCGATTACGGTATAGAGCCGGTTGCCCAAATTCAAATGGCGCGGCGCAAGCGCGCGGCTTAGTATTCATCTGCCGCCCATCCTTGGGCCTTGCCCGGCCGTTCATGCACATCAAAGGAAAAAATGCAAAAAACCTACACCAAACGTCTTGGCATACTGCGTAAAAAAGACGGCATCACGCACGAGCAATTCGTCGAGCATTGGATGCAGAAGCATGCGCCGCTGTGTGTCAAGCTGCCCGGCCTGCGCCGCTACTCCATCAATCTGGTGGATCGCCAGCGTTTCCCCGATTTCGGCTACGACGGATTCTCCGAGCTATGGTTTGATTCCGAAGAGGCGCTTGTTGCTTCGCTTCAAGGCCCAGAGGGCAAGACCCTGCTGGCCGACCTACCCAACTTTGCCAAAGACGTTTCTCCCATCATCTCGGTAGAAACACAAATCGTCTGGCCCTAGGACCGAACCATGACTCAACTTCAAGGAAAAATTGCGCTGATCACCGGCGCCGCAGGTGGATTTGGCGAGGGCATCGCCCGCCTGTTTGTGGCGCAGGGCGCTCGTGTGATGATTGCCGATCTCGACGGGGTCAAAGCGGCGCAGGTCGCTGCCGACCTCGGCCCTTCAGCGCGCGCCGTGGCTTGTGACGTGTCGAAATCGGCCGACGTGCAGGCTGCCGTGCAGGCGTGTGTCGATACCTTTGGCATACCGGACATCGTGGTCAACAACGCGGGCACTACGCACCGCAGTCAGCCCATGCTCGATATCGACGAGGCCACCTTCGACCGTGTCTTCAACGTCAACGTTAAATCTATATTCCACATGACGCACGCGGTCGTGCCGCTGATGCGCCAGCGCCGGCAAGGCTCGATCATCAACATCGGTTCCACCGCCGGCATTCGCCCGCGCCCGGGCCTGACCTGGTACAACGCATCGAAGGGCGCAGTGAATTTGATGAGCAAGTCGATGGCCGCCGAACTCGGCCCGGACAACATCCGCGTCAACGCCATCTGCCCCGTCATGGGCGCTACTGCTCTGATCGAGCAATTTCTGGGGGGGGCCGACACACCTGAGAGTCGTGCCAAAGTCGTTGCGGGCATTCCCCTGGGCCGACTGTCCACGCCAGAAGACGTGGCACAGGCTGCGCTCTACCTGGCCAGCGACGCTTCGTGTTTCATTACCGGTGTGGAATTGCCCGTGGACGGTGGACGGACTATCTGAGCGCCGGTCGGCAAAGACGCTAGTGACCGACGCGTCTGTCCTCGCCTCTTTGTACGGCACAGACGAGGCGCTTCCCCTGGAGGTGGTACTGCGCGCAGGGCCGCTGTCGATGACGCTGCGCGGCAGCTACATCGTTAATCTGGAGGTCGCCGGCTCCGAAGTCTGGCACGGTGTCACTTTTCTCTACCGCGACCCCGACTGGGGCACGCCCGAGCCGGTGTTCCAGCGCATCGTGCATGAGGTTGAAGGCGAAGGCTTTTCGCTGCTGCTTGAAGGCACCATACCGACGGAGCCTGTTATTGATCTGCAGCTTACGCTGCAGGGCGACTCGCAAGGCACCGTGAACCTACAGGCGCGCGCGGTTCCCCGCGGCGACCTTTTGGCTAACCGCATCGGCCTGTGCCTGCTCCATCCGATGCACGCGATGGGCCTTGCCCTTGAAGTCAAGCATGTAGACGGCCGCATCAGCCGATCGACCTTTCCAGAGCAGGTGCCTCCGTGGCCACCGTTTACCGGGGTGCGTAGCATTCGCCATGAATTCGCGCCTGGTCATTGGGCGCAGGTCCGATTCCAGGGGGATGACTTCGAATTAGAGGACCAGCGCAATAACGCCGACGCCTCATTCAAAACTTACAGCCGATCGAACTGTATGCCGCGACCCTATGTTCTGCGCAGCGGCACGGCGATTGAGCAGTCGCTGACCCTGCGTATCGAACCGGCAGCTATACCGCTTGATCCTGCACCTGCGCGGGCCGGGGTTGTAGACCTGCGCGAGTACGTAGAGGTTGCCAGGATGCCGCGGCTGGGCCTGGAGATTGCACCGGTCGATGCGCAAACCTCGCCCTTCGTACAGACAGCGCTGGTTGACATATCACCTTCGCTGCTGCACCTGACGCTGTCGCTGCCCGAACAGCCCGTCCAGTGGACGGGTATAGCGCAACTTTTGTCGATATCTGGTGCACGGTTACGCCTAGACCTGTTAGCCGGGGTCACGGCGGCATCACTGTCCCGGTTGGCGATGACGTTAAGCGATGCCGGCATCACGCCTGAATCGGTCGCGGTATTTCCAGGCTCGCCGTCGCTGGTCGCGGCTGCGCGACAGGCTTTTTCCGGCAGCGTCATCGGAAGCGGTACGCCTCACTTTTTCGCTCAGTTCAACCGCATGGAAGACGTGGGCCCGGCGGATTTCCTCAGCTTCACTGTTTGCCCAATCGTGCACGGCGCTGACGACACTGCACCGATGGCTGGCCTGCAAAGTCTCCCCTCTCTGTTGGCAACGGCACGTGCACGGCATCCGGAGCGCGCTCTGCGTATCGGCCCCAGCAGCTTGGGCGCACGCAGCAGTCCGCTGGGCAAGCAACCTGCATCGGACGGTACACGGCGTATTGCAATGGCAAAGCGTGATCCACGAACTCGTGGCCTGTTTGGTGCCGCGTGGTTGTTCGGTCATGTGGCTCAGTCAGCGCGGGCAGGCGCTGAAACTGTGAGCGTGATGAGCCTGCTCGGCGATGCCGGCGTGCTGGACGAAACCGTTGACGGCCGACTGCTGCGCCACCCAACCTTTTTTGTGCTGGTGCAACTTGCCCGCCTGAAGCCTTTGCAGTCCGTGGCCGTGTCGAACGCCAGGCAGGTTGTGGCGCTGGCAAGCGCATGCGACGACCGGACTGAATGGCTGATTGCCAACCTTACCGGCCAGGCAGTTGACGTGACCGTCGGCGGTGCCGTGCCAGCCCGCGTCATGGATGTGGTTGGCTGGCAGGCTTATGCCAGCGGAGTGGCCGCTTCACCCTGGCGGGAGATTCGTGTGGATCATGACGGTGTACTTCAACTGGACGCATTCGCCATCGCCATCCAGTAAGAAATTTTTCGCGCCACCGGGCACAGAAATCCTAAACTGCGGGTTTGCCCTGCAGACGACTAATGCCACACAACGATACTCGAGGGCGCAACCGGATCACCAGACATGCTTCCTGACATAGACTCCTTAGCTTTGTTTGTTCGCGCCGCCGAACTTCGCAGCTTGACCAAGGCGGCCGAGGCCTCCCACATAGGCTTGGCCGCCGCAAGCCGCCGCATGGCACTACTGGAGCATCGCTTCAAGACCACGCTGCTTGAGCGTTCGTCCCGCGGTGTCGAAGTCACACCGGCCGGGGCCTCGTTGTTGCCTCATGCAAAGGCCCTTCTGGTCGAAATGAATCAGATGCAGGCAGAAATGCGTGACCACGCCAACGGTCGCAAGGGCTCGCTTCGCATCCTCGCAAATACATCGGTCATGACCCAGTCTCTGCCCGATGACCTGGCCGCGTTTGGTCGGGCCAGCCCCGACGTACGGCTGGTGGTCGAGGAGCGCTGGAGCCGTGAAATCGTGCCGGCGCTTCTGGCGGCTGAAGCTGATGTTGGCATTGTTGTTGAGGGTATCAACACGGAGGGCCTTGACACTTTTATTTATTGCACCGACCGAGTGGCGGTGGTGATGAAACCCAACCATCCGCTGGCTGCAGTGCCACAAATGAAATTCACCGATGTGCTGGACGATGAATTAATCGCACTAGAGGGTGGCTCATCAATGATGCGCCTGTTGGCTGAACAAGCTGTGATTACCGAGCGCACGATGCAACTACGCGTCCAAGTGCGCAGCTTTGAAGCTGTCTGCCGGATGGTCGACGCAGGCCTGGGCCTGGGCCTGTTGCCCTATCAGGCTGCCAACGTTTTGGGCAAGGGCCTGGGGCTGGTAGTGCGCCCACTTACTGAAGAGTGGGCCGAGCGGCGCATGCTGTTATGCGTCAAGAAAGATCGATCCGGCAATTCATCCCTGGACAAACTACTCGACTTCCTGAGTACGCGTGATCGCAGGGCACTCTAGGCGCCTCGCCCATTGCGCTGGCAACCGCACTACGTCTAGGGGCTGCGCGTAACGTCACCAAACCCAGCAGCGGTTGTAGCGTCGATTGCATGTCGTCGCCAGTTGGGGCGGTCGGGCAGCCGGTTCGAAATTCAACAAGTCGGCGTTGCCGAAATCCCCATGGACACTGCAAGTACAAGGCTAAAAAATAGCCCCATTGGATGCGGTCCTGTTTTCGCATTCTGCATACCCTTTTTACGAAGTAGATGATGCACTGTAATCAATCTGAGCTTTATCCTAGCGCCACTGGCCAGCATGCCGAGCAACCGCGCTACGGCCACCTCATTGGCAACCGCTGGGTCGACAGCACTGGCACGCCCCTGCCGGTAATCGCGCCCGCCACGGGAGAGTGTTTTGCGTGGCTTGCCAGTGGCGGAAACACTGAAATCGACGCTGCTGTGGCCGCAGCCCGCGCGGCGCTAGACGGTGAGTGGGGGCTTGTCACCGCGACCGAACGCGGCCGCCTGATGCAGAAGTTTGCCTCGCTGGTACTGGCCAGCGAAGAGCGGCTAGCCTGGGTTGAGGCGCATGACACCGGCAAACCGATTTCGCAGGCACGCGCCGACATTCGTGCTGTGGCCCGCTACTTCGAGTTTTACGGCGGCGCAGCCGACAAGATTCACGGCCAAGTGATTCCATACCTCAACGGCTACAACGTCAGCGTGGTGCGTGAGCCGCTGGGCGTCACCGCGCACATCACGCCCTGGAACTACCCGGCGCAGATGTTCGGCCGTACCATCGCACCAGCCCTGGCCATGGGCAATGCCACCGTGCTCAAGCCGGCCGAGGAAGCCTGCCTGATCTGCATGGAACTGGGTGCACTGGCTGTGGAGGCCGGATTTCCCGCCGGTGCACTGAACATCGTCACCGGGCTTGGTGAGCAGGCCGGCGCCGCGCTGACCCGCCATCCCGGCATCAACTTCGTGTCATTCACCGGCTCCCCCGAAGTGGGTCGTTTAGTGCAGGAATCTGCGGCCATCCATCACGTGCCCGTGGTACTGGAACTCGGCGGCAAGTCGCCCCAGCTGGTATTCGCCGACGCTGACCTAGAGGCCGCAGCCACCACGGTGTGCAAGGCGATTACGCAGAACGCAGGACAAACTTGTTCGGCAGGTAGTCGCGTACTGGTGGAACGCAGCATCCTTGACACTTTCATGGCTTTGCTAGCTACCCGCTTCGCGGCGGTTCGTATCGGCAGGCCCGACGAGGATACCGATCTTGGACCACTGATCAACCAGACACAGCAGGAAAAAGTGCTCTCCTTCATCGAGAATGCGCTACGCGACGGATTACCACTGGTGGCGCAATCCACTGTGCCAGCTGGGCTGAAAAACGGCTTCTTTGTGCCGCCTTCAGTCTTCGGGCCAGTGCCGGCCAACAATGCGCTGGTGTGTCAGGAAGTCTTCGGCCCGGTGCTGGCGGTGCAGGTGTTCGACGACGAGGAAGAAGCTATAGCGCTCGCCAACGGCACCGAGTTTGGACTGGTGGCCGGTGTCTGGACAAAGGACGGCGCCAGGCAGCAGCGCATGGCGCGGCGAATTGTCTCAGGTCAGGTTTTCATCAACTGCTATGGTGCCGGCGGCGGTGTGGAGCTACCTTTCGGTGGTACCAAGCGCAGCGGTCATGGCCGTGAAAAAGGCCTGATGGCGCTCGACGAAGTCAGCACCACCAAAACCGTGGTGAATTGCTATTTGTAACGCTCTTTCTTCCTATACAGAACCCGACCCAACCTAAGTGAACATGAGTATCAAACCACTTGAAGGCCTGATCGTCGTCGCGCTCGAGCAGGCGGTCGCAGCGCCCTATTGCACAAGCAAGCTTGCAGATGCCGGTGCCCGTGTCATCAAGATCGAACGGGCCGAGGGCGACTTTGCACGCGGCTACGACAGCGCCGTCTTTGGCGAGTCGTCGTATTTCGTTTGGATTAACCGTGGGAAGGAATCCGTCGCGCTCGACCTGCGCACCGACGACGGCAAGGCGGTTTTGCGCGATTTGGTCGCAGCGGCTGACGTGTTCATCCAAAATCTTGCCCCCGGAGCGGCCAGGCGGTTGGGTTTTGATGCCCAGTCATTGCTCGAACAACATCCACGCCTTATCACTTGCGACATCTCCGGCTACGGTGAATCCGGCCCGCTACATCAGCTTAAAGCCTACGATTTGTTGGTACAGGCCGAAAGCGGCTTGGTGGCTGTCAGCGGCGCACCGGGGCCGTGGGGCCGAATTGGCGTCTCTATTTGCGATATCAGCGCGGGCATGAACGCGCTGATCGGTGTGCAGCAGGCTTTGCTACAGCGCGAGCGCACTGGCCGCGGCAGCAGCGTGAAGGTATCACTTTTCGACTCGGCAGCCGAGCTGATGGCCGTACCCTATTTACAGGCTCGGTACGGCACGGGCGCGCCTGACCGTGTCGGCCTGAAACACCCCAGCATTGCGCCCTACGGTTCTTTCACCTGCAGTGAAGGACGTGAGTTGGTACTTTCGATCCAGAACGAGCGTGAGTGGTTAACCTTTTGCAAAGTTGTGCTGAACGACGTAAGCATTGCGACCGATCCACGCTTCGTCGGTAATCGGGCCCGAACACAGAACCGAGCCGTGTTGGATGAAGCAGTGCAGGCAGTGTTTGGCCGACTCACCTACGCCGAGGCAGTGGACCGGCTGACTGAGGCGCAAACCGCCTACGGTGCCATCAATTCGGTACACGACCTGATCAACCACCCACAGTTGCGTACGCGTGAGATGATGGTTGGTGGTCGGTCGGTGCAGGTGCCCGCTTCGCCCTTTGTGACCGAATGGGACGACCCTGAATTTCGCCCGGTGCCCGCCATCAACGAGCATCGCGAACTACCAATGACACATCGCGTGACGTCGAAGTAAATTCCCCACCATAAAAAAGCGCAATTCTGCAAGTGAGGATCGGTGCGGAAGGTGACCTTTGTCCCTACCGCAACGAAAGCGGTCATATACCGCGCTAGCTGCTGGAGCTGCGACGCCTGGGAGGAGAGGCGATCCACAGCGGTGAGAAGCACAGTCTGACGACATTCAAACAGCCCGCCCACTCAAGGCGCAGAACAGGATGTAGTGGATCACCAAAAACGGGGCTTCAACCTGGAAGGAAGCCCTCGATCATCACCAGATTGGACTTGGCTGACATCTGACGCAGCCGCTTGGCCGGCGCATATTCTGGAGAATCGCTCCAAGCCTGCGCCTGCGCCATGCTGGGAAATTCAAGAATCACAACGCGCTTCGGTGACCAGTTGCCCTCCAGCGTCTCGATACGCCCGCCGCGCGCAAGAAATCGGCCGCCGTACAGGGCCACCGTAGCGGGCGAGAGTTTTTTGTATTCCTCGAACAGTACAGGGTCCGTGATTTCCATATCGTTGATGACGTAGGCTGGCATGGTACTGACTTTTCTCAAGTAGTAGCGACAGGGGACGCAGCAGCCTGGCGCACCTGGATGCCTAGCTCGTTCTCGCGAATTTTCATCAGTACCGCGGTGTCGCGATCGCCCATGCCCATCTTGCCTGCGCGATCCAGTGTGGCCTGCGCCGCGCGGCCGACAAGGGCCTCAAAACCCTGTGCCTCGGCCACCTCACAAGCCAGGCGCACATCTTTACCCGCCAAGCGGCAGGCAAAGCCGGGACTGTCGTCTCCCAAAAAAGCTTTTTTGGGCATGGCCACGGCCAGCTGCTGGTTCCACGCCATGGTTGTTCGCATCACTTCCTGCATCAGCTCCAGCGTCAGACCGGCCTTGATGCCGATGGCCAACGCCTCGGTGTTAGCGACCATGATGGTGGTAGCCAGCAGATTGTTGGTGATTTTCATCGCATGACCAGTGCCCGGGCCGCCGCAAAAATAGGTGTCGGTGCCCATGCACTTGAGCACCGGCATCGCGCGGTCGATGGCCGCCTGGTTGCCGCCCACCATGAGCGTCAGCGTGCCGGTAGCGGCGTGCTCGCTGGTCTTGCCCACCGGAGAATCCACCAGATCCATGCCGCGTTTGCGTAACACATCACCGATCTTCAGCGAAGTGCCTGGATCGATGGTGCTCATCTCGATCACGATGCCCCCTTGTTGCAGGCCTTCGACGACACCGTCTTTGCCCAGGACCACCTCCTCGACATGCTGCGGCTCAGGCAGCATGGTGACAACGAACTCGCTGGCTGCGCCCACTTCTTTCCCCGTCGCGGCTGCTTTCGCCCCCGCTTGCACGAGACGAGCCACCGCCTCGGGACTGCGGTCGAAAACCGTCAATTCATGACCGGCTTTAAGAATGTTCAGGGCCATGGGCGCGCCCATAACGCCAAGGCCGATAAATCCAACTTTCATTGCTATGCTCCTATTTGAAAAAAATGACGGGCCGGCTCAGGTACGGTCGGCCCACTGGTTGATTTCCCACACTGGACGGCCGCGCAGGTCGGCCACGTCGGTGCGCGTGAACTCTGCTGGTACCGGCTTGGCGCCGAGTTTTTCGTAAGCTTGCTTGACCAACGGCGCCGTGCGCGAGAAGGCGGCCTTGACCTGGGCCCACTGCAAGGGGGCCTCGATCACCTTGTTGTCGGCCATGAACTTGGAGGTCTCCAGAACGGCGCGCGCGTCGTTCTCGGTCGGCCAGGACCAGCCACGAGAAAACAACACGTCGTCCTTGACCACTTTGGCGCCCAGGGTGGCGTCAAGCTTCCAGTAATCCTTGACCAGTTGCGACACGGCACCGGCGTCCATAGCGGTGAGGGCCGCCACGGCTTCCTGCTGCGCGACGAGGAAGGCCACCACG
>JANOLC010000453.1:0-8666 GCA_031419575.1 Burkholderiales bacterium
CTTTGGACGGGCCTGCATCAGCCCAGGTGATGGTGACCAATCCATTATCCGTTCGGTCTGAGCCTGTCGAAGACACTTCGACAGGCTCAGTGCGAACGGCTTGGTGCGGTACCCCCGTGTACTCACGCAACCCGCCCGCGCGCACGGTCAGCACGTCGGCATGCATGAAACCTGCATCTAGCAGCTCGCGGATCACAAAACCAGGGCCACCCGCCGCCTGGAACTGGTTCACGTCGGCGCTGCCATTGGGGTAGACGTGGGTGAGCGTAGGCACCACTTTGGAGAGTGCCGAAAAATCATTCCAGTCGATCTGGATACCCGCCGCGCGGGCCACAGCCACCCAGTGAATCAGGTGGTTGGTGGAGCCACCCGTGGCCAGCAGGGCGACCATCGCATTGACGATGCAGCGCTCATCCACCACGCGCCCGATGGGTGCAAAACGGCCCGCCTGTGTAATGCCCAGCACGGTGCGCGCGGCTTCGCGTGTCAACTCTTGGCGCAGCGCTTCGCCAGGGTTCACAAACGCCGTGCCGGGCACATGCAGGCCCATGGCTTCAAGCAGCATCTGGTTGCTGTTGGCCGTGCCATAAAAGGTGCAGGTGCCCATGCCGTGGTAAGCAAGGCTTTCAGCCTCCAGCAATTCGGCGCGGCCCACCAGGCCTTGGGCGGCCAGTTCGCGCACCTTGCCTTTGGCACCATTGGACAACCCCGTGGTCATAGGGCCCGCCGGCACAAATACCGTGGGTAGATGGCCGAAATGCAGCGCGCCAATCAACAGGCCGGGCACGATCTTGTCGCATACGCCCAGCATGAGGGCGGCGTCATACATGTCGTGGCTTAAAGACACCGCCGTGGCCATGGCAATCACGTCACGGCTGAACAGGCTGAGCTCCATGCCCGCCGTGCCCTGCGTAACGCCATCGCACATGGCCGGCACACCGCCCGCCACCTGCGCGGTGGCACCGTGCTTGCGGGCTTCATCCTTGATGAGGTTAGGGTAATTTTGCAGTGGTGCGTGGGCCGACAACATGTCGTTGTAGGCGGTGATGATGCCGATGTTGGGCGCCTTTTGCGCGACGATTCTCAACTTGTCATTGGCCGGCATGGCCGCCACCGCATGGGCCACATTGGCACAACCCATGCGCTCAGCACCCGGCTTGCGATGGGCGGCAATATCGAGCCGCTTCAGGTAAGCGCTGCGGGTGGCCTGGCTACGTTGAACAATGCGCTGGGTGATCTCTTGAACCGTGGCATGGAGCATGGTGTTTTGGGTCATGGCGTGAAGCAGGTTGGATGTAACAAAATTACAACGGCAATGGTACTCCCGAACCGCTGACAAAGCGACCGCCGCAGTAACCAGCCGGTTACCAACCTGGTGCTAAGCGCTAAAGTAGTGCCATGACCGTATTAGTCGACCCATCTTGGTATCCACCCCCCGTGCGTGACCCAGCGCCCATGTTACAGACCACGTTGCGTGAATGGGGGGGGCGGTTGGACCTGTGGGTGTTTGCCTACGCGTCATTGATCTGGCGGCCTGACTTTGAGGTGGCCGAGCACCGCATCGCCAAGGTGCACGGCTGGCACCGGGCGCTCAAAATGTGGAGTCGCGTGAACCGGGGCACGCCCGAATGCCCGGGCCTGGTGTTTGCACTGCTGTCAGGGGGCAGCTGCGCAGGCATGGTGCTGCGGGTCCCCAGGGCCGACGTACCGCAAGTGATGGACGCGCTGTGGGCCAGAGAAATGGTGACCGGCGTCTACGACCCCAAGTGGCTGCATTGCACCACCGGCCAAGGCCAGGTGCGCGCGCTGGCGTTCACCCTGTCGCGCCAAAGCCCCAACTACACCGGGGAACTAACCGCCGCGCAGTACCGGCAGATTTTTGCGGAGTCCACCGGCCGCTACGGCACCACGCTGGACTACGCCCGCCAGACGCTGGACGGCCTGCATGCGCATGGCATTCGGGATCATTCGCTTCGCCAGCTGCTGTGGCACGCGCCGCCTCAAGCTGAGGCGTAAAGCTTGGATACCGCCTGTTTGATGCTGTCAAAACGGCCTCGTTGAGCGGCATCCGCCAAACCCTCACCCTTGCCGCTCCTGAATGCCGCATCGCTGGCCGCGTTGACTTTGGCTTGGTCGTAATTGCGCAAGTTGACCACTGCAGCCGCCACAAACTCCTCAGCAGGTGTCAGGGGGGTGGTGCGGGGAAGGTCCGAGAACAGGCCATCTTTGGTGTAGGTCCCCGAGCTGGCCGTTTTGCGGTTTGAGTCCAAGTGCAGCAACACGCCCTCTTGCTCAGGGCCGGTGGCACCCATGCCCGACCCGACGGCTGGCTGCGCATCATCAGCGGCTGACGACGCACCGGTGACGCCGGGAGCGGCGGGAGCGGCGGGAGGCAAAAAAGTAAGCGTACTGAGGCGGTTGAGTAGCATGGCAGGGACCTGCGGCTGGTAAGACGCGTTCAGTGTCGCCCGCACCTCGCCCGCCCAATCCCCCAAAAAAGCAGGCAAAGCAGTGCTTATCCTGACGGCTCACCACCGTGGCTTATGAATCGATGATGGCTTGCGCTCGAGCCAGGTCATCCACGGTGTCAATGTCGCTGATCACGCCCCTATCATTCACTATTATTTCAATAGCAGAGAACGCCCTAACGACGGGGACTGCTCCCTTATTTCCCTGCAAATTGAACAGTTTGTCGCGGCACAGGGCCGCAAAGCCCACCGGGTGGCCACGCTGCCCGTTGCACACTGGCACCACCACCTCAGCCCCGACCAACGCCGCCGCAATCTGGCGCAGCGTGTCGCTTTGAATCAGCGGCAAATCACCCGGCAAAATCAACCAGCCGTTGGCATTTGGCGTGGCCCGCACGGCGGCGCTGATCGAGTCCCCCATACCGGGGTGCCCCACATCTTCCACATGAAAAGGCAGGCCGCTGGCGCGCACGGCATCCAGCGTGTGCTGCAAGACGGGCTTGCCTGATAGCAGTGCCTGAAGCTTGTGCGTGCTGCCGCCCGACGCTGAAAAGCGCTCGCCCCGGCCGGAGGCCAAAACGATTACCGTGGGAGGGGCAGTTAGATCGGTTTGCAACATCCTCACGACTTTACCCGTCCACGGGGTTGCCTATACTTTGCCGATGACTGACAACACTTCCAAAGACATCGCCCACCTGCGCAAAAACTACGAGCGCGCTGAATTGGACGAAAGTGCCTCGCACGCCAACCCCCTCCAACAATTTGGAAAATGGCTGAATGAAGCCATTAGCGCCGAGGTGCCTGAGCCCAACGCCATGACGCTGGCCACCGTGGGTAGCAATTTGCGACCCAGCACGCGCATTGTGTTGATCAAGGGATTCGACGAACGCGGCATTGTCTGGTACACGAATTTTGAGAGCCACAAAGGCCGCGATCTGGCGGGCAACCCGTTTGCCGCGCTGCAATTTCACTGGGTGGAGCTGGAACGCGTGGTGCGCATTGAGGGCCTGGTCGAGAAGGTGAGCGATGAAGAAAGCGATGCCTACTTTCACAGCCGCCCACTGGACTCGCGCATTGGGGCCTGGGCCTCGCCACAGAGCGAGGTGATATCGGGGCGGAGCGTGCTGGTGGCCAACGCCGCCAAATATGCCGCGAAGTTCTTGCTGCAGCCGCCACGCCCCCCGCACTGGGGTGGCTACCGGCTCAAGCCCGACAACTGGCAGTTTTGGCAAGGGCGCAGGAGCCGTCTGCATGACCGGTTGCGCTACCGCTTAGACGGCGACGGCGAATGGGTGCGGGAACGGCTGGCCCCATGACCATGACTGAGAACCAACTGCGCGACGAGATATGCCGCGTGGGTCAGAGCCTTTTCGCGCGCGGCTATGTGCACGCCACCGCAGGCAACATCAGCGTACAACTGGGTGCTGGAGAAGGCGGCGGATTTTTAATCACCCCCACTGATGCTTGCCTGGGTTTTTTGGACCCGGCGCGGTTGGCTCGGCTGGACGCTGCTGGCCAGCAGGTCAGGGGTGACCGGGGCAGCAAAACCATTGTGCTGCACCGGCGTATCTACGCGGCCAGTGCGCCAACCCGTGCACCCGCAACCTGCGTCATCCACACCCACAGCACGCATTGCGTGGCCCTGACGCTTCAAGCCTCGCAGGCCAGCAATTCGCACGTGGTTGAGGCCGAACGGGAACTCTTGCCCCCGCTTACGCCTTACTTTGTGATGAAAGTCGGGCACGTGCCCGTCATCGGTTACCACCGCCCCGGCGACCCGCAAGCTGCCGAGGCTGTGGCCAGCACCATTGAGCGCTATCACGCGCGGGGCACGCCTATCCGCGCCGTGATGCTGGAACGCCTGGGGCCCAATGTCTGGCACGACAGCCCCGCCGCCGCCATGGCCACGCTGGAAGAGCTGGAAGAAACCGCCAAGCTGTGGCACCTGATGCAGCGTGACCCTGACGGCCTGCCTGCACCGCTGGCCGCTGATGCCCTGGACGAATTGCGCCAGACATTGAGTGCGCACTGGTAGTCAATATTCACCCGGAATTCATTCCATCAAGTGCCCCCGCCATGTCTGTTTCCACCCAAATCATTCAAGCCTTCACCCCCACTGGCACGCTGCGTGCGTCCATCAACCTGGGCAACCCCATCCTGGCCAATCGCGATGCCACAACGGGTGATCCTGTGGGTGTGTCCATCGACCTGGCGCGCGCCTTTGCGGCGCAGCTAGGTGTTGCGCTGGAACTGCTGGTGTTTGAGACTGCCGCCAAGTCGGTTGATGCGGTCACGCGTGACGAGGCCGACATCGGCTTTTTCGCCATCGATCCGGCTCGGGGCGAGGGCATCAGTTTTACCGCTGCTTATGTGTTGATTGAGGGCAGCTACATGGTGCGTGCCGACAGCCCCATTCAGTCCAACGAAGCGGTTGACCAACCCGGTCACCGCGTCACGGTCGGCAAGGGCAGCGCGTATGACCTGTTTCTAACACGGGCGATCAAGCAAGCTGACATCGTGCGGGCAGCCTCTTCACAGGCGGTGGTTGACGATTTTTTGTCTCAGCGGCTGGAGGTAGCCGCCGGTATCAAACAGGCATTGCAAGAGGAAGCCGCCCGCCGCCCCGGCCTGCGGCTGCTGCCGGGCCGGTTCATGGTGATTCAGCAAGCCATGGGCACACCCAAAGGCCGTGGTGCTGAGGCGGCTTCAGCGTTGTGCGCCTTTATTGAAAGTATGAAGGTCAGCGGCTTTGTGGAGCAAGCCATGGCCCGGCATGGCATTCAAGGTGCATCGGTGGCACCAGCGGCAAAAGTAAAGGTAGCGCCCCAATAACCGGGGCCTGTGGTGTGGGGCATTGCCCTGCAGGTGGGTCGCCTCAGCCTAGGTGCGCAGCCATTCACTCATGATTTTTCTCCGGCCTGTTTCAACAGCAACTCATTGGCGATACGCAACGCCTCCTGGACTTCCCGGCGCTCCGTGATGTCTTGCATGGCACCGACCATTTTGATGGCCTTGCCGTGTTCCATCACCGCATTGCCTTGGACGCGAACCCAAATGGCGCGGCCCCGTGCGGTCACCAGGGGCAACTCAAAATCCCAGGGCAGGCCTTGGTCTATGCCGGCCTGAATGCCCGCGCGCAGCACCGCTCGGGCCTCCTCAGCATAAAACTGCAGGGCGCGCTCCAGCGACGGGGCCACGGGCAGGTCTACCTCATGAATGCGGCAGGTCTCGGCCGTCCAGAACACAGCCATGGTGCGCAAGTCCAGCTCCCAGCCGCCCACTTTGGCCAGCTCACCAGTGCGCTCCAAGATGGCGTGGGTGCGCGCCAAGGTTTCCCGCCCACGCACCATCTCGGATATGTCCACAAACGAAATCACCGCGCCTTCAATCAGGTTATCCAGCGTGCGGTAGGGTTGAATGCGCAGAGTGAACCACTGCCCGGCCAGGGTTTGCACCTCAGCCTCTTTGACGATCAGGGTGCTGAGCACGGCTTTCACGTCGTCCACCAGCGTGGTGTAGTTCACCAGGTTGGACACGATATGCGCCACCGGACGCCCCATGTCGGCAGAAATCAAATTGATGATGGCGCTGGCCGCCGGGGTAAAGCGAAGGATGCGCAGCTGATAGTCCACAAACACCGTGCCAATGCCGGTGCCCGCCAGCAGGTTATTCATATCGTTATTGGCGCGCGACAAGTCCACCACCTTGGTCTGCAATTCGGTGTTGACGGTGGCCAGCTCTTCGTTCACGGATTGCAGCTCTTCTTTGGAGGTCTCCAACTCCTCGTTGGTACTTTGCAGCTCCTCATTCACCGACTGCATTTCTTCGTTGCTGGACTTGAGCTCTTCGTTAGAGCTTTCCAGCTCCTCGTGCGTACTTTGCAGGTAAGCATCTTTGGCATGCAACTCTTGGGTCAGCGCCAGAATATGGGCCTGCACGTCGGCGGCAATGACACCAGCGGGTTCGCCAGGCTCCCCCGTTGGCGGCATCAGCACCCCACTGGGGTTGGGGGTGTCTTCCAGCATCACCAGGTACAGCTTGCCGTCGGGGTCGGCAGGCAATCCCGTGGGCACCAGGTGCACCATCAAATTCACCCGCGTGTAGTGCCCGTTGGTCTTGACCCTGACATTGGCGGCGTAAATGCTTTTCTGGCTGGCCACCGCATTGTGCAGCGCCGTGCTCAGGCTGGGGCGCAGCCCCTCGCGTGCCATTTTGAGAATATTGGCCACGCCCGGTTCCCCCGGGCTGGGCTCCAGGTACATGCCGGTGCGGCCATACAGGTAGACGATGTCGCCCGTGGCGTTAACCAGCGCGCTGGCTGGAGCAATATGCTTGAGCAGCGCCTGTTCGATCATGTCGCGCAACGGAAGCTTGACGGGTAACGAGGCCTTGTCTGCGCCCTGCGTGGACAAGGAGGCCTGCGTGGCTGTCACCGGCGCAATATAGCGGCCAAGCACAACGCGCTGGGTGCCATGCAGATCTTCTTTTCGGCGGTACAGCTTGGCTTTGCGATCCAGCACGGCAAACAGCGTCTCAAAATCGCCCACACCCTCAGAGCTGCCCAAAAACAGCATGCCAGTGGACACCAGGGCGTAATGAAACAGCGGAATCAGCCGCCTTTGCAGGTTGGCATTCAGGTAGATAAGCAGGTTGCGGCAGCTGATAAGGTCAAGCTTGGAGAACGGTGGATCTTTCAGCAGGTCATGCTCGGAGAACACCAGCAAGTCGCGTATTCCTTTGTGGATGCGGTACGACAGCCCGTTGGGCTCCAGCGTGAAGAAGCGGGCCAGCCGCTCGGCGCTGATGTCCGCCGCAATGCTGGCCGGGTACAGGCCGATGCGGGCTGTGGCGATGGCGCGGCTGTCGATGTCGGTGGCAAACACTTGCACAGTGAAGCTTTGCTTGAGCATCGCCATGCGCTCCACCATCAGAATAGCCAGCGAGTAGGCCTCCTCACCGGTCGAGCAACCCGTCGACCAAATGCGCACGGTGCCGCCGGGGCTCTTGCCCGCAAACAGTTTGGGGATGACCTGGTCTGCCAGCACCTCAAATGCCTCGGGGTCTCTGAAGAAATTGGTCACCCCAATCAACAGGTCACGAAAAAGCGCCTCCACCTCAGGCGGGTTTTGTTGCAGGTATTTGACGTAGCCCTCAATTTGCTCGATCTGGTGCACTGCCATGCGTCGCTCAATACGCCGGTAAATGGTGCTGGGTTTGTACTGCGAAAAGTCGTGGCTGGTTTGGGCCCGCAACAGGACAAAAATTTTTTTAAGGTAGTTTTCGTCTTTGGGCAAGGTCGGCGCAATGGTTCGCTGCAGCAGCCCAAACGCCTGATTGGCGTAGGCGATCAGCCGGGCCGGCATCTCAGCTGGTGGCAACTGGTAGTCCACCAAGCCGGTGGTAATAGCACTGCGCGGCATGCCATCAAACTCGCTGCTGGCCGTGCTTTGCGCCATGACCATGCCGCCCACATCCTTGATGGCATGCACGCCCAACGTGCCGTCGCTGCCTGTGCCCGAAAGCACCACGCCAATGGCGTGCTCACGCTGGTCCGCCGCCAGTGACTGAAAGAAATAATCAATCGGAAGCCGCTGCCCACGGGGGGCCACGGGCTCCAGCAAGTGCAGCGCACCCTGCATAAACGCCATGTCGTAGTTGGGCGGAATGATGTAGGCGCAATTGGGCTTGACGGCCATGCCGTCTTCCACCTCAAACACCTGCATACGGGTATAGCGCCGGATCAAGTCCGACAGAATGCTTTTGTGGCCTGGCGCCAGGTGCTGCACCAACACAAACGCCATGCCGGGGTCCCGGTCGGTCGGCATGCCCGAGAAAAACGCCTCAAATGCCGCCAGCCCGCCTGCGGAGGCACCGATGCCAACGATGGGGAAGTGCCTGGTCGGGGAGTCAAACTCGGTCTGCGACGCTGGGGCAGTAGCCACAGTGGCCGAGGGGCTGGGAGCAGCAGCGTCTGCTTTGGGGCTTGTTTTTTTTACCATCGCGTAGTGTACCTAGGTAGCGTGCAGACAGGGAGTCTTTCCGGTCGATGTGGCATGCCCGCCCGGTTCACAAAACGGCGCCAAGGCCACCCTAAAACCACCCCACAGCCGCCATCACCAGCGAAATCGTCAGCACGCTCAAGGCCGTGGACACAGCCACGCTGGCGGTGACCAGCTCTTCGGCGACGTTGTAGCGCTG
>JANOLC010000454.1:0-2487 GCA_031419575.1 Burkholderiales bacterium
GATGATGAGTTTGAGCTTTTGGCACGACGCAAACACCGCCATGCGGGTGCCCAGCACAATGCGTGCCGCGCCGCTGTGGGCGGCCAGCCAGCTCCTTAAGCGCTGCGGGTTGGTCATGCCGCTGTGCAGCGACACCACCGCGTCATCGCCATACAACGGGCCAAAACGTTCCTTGAAACGGGCCTCTAACTGCGGGGTGAGGTTGATTTCGGGCACCATCACGATGGCTTGGGCTTGTGGGTCCTGCGCCAGCAACTGCCCCACGCATTGCAGGTAGACCTCGGTCTTGCCGCTGCCAGTGGCTCCAAACAGTAAAAACGGGCCAGGGTTAGCATGAAACTGGGCAATAGTCCCCGTCTGCTCTGGCGTAAGTGCTACTGAAGTTGTAGCAATTTTCGTTGCTGACGTTGCACCTTCGGCCGAAGCGGCAGGGGTTACCCGGCGTTTTAACCGCCGCGCAAGTTGGGTGGTACTGATGTCGCGCAGTTGCGGTGGCAGGGCGGCCAACGCCACTTCGCCAGGGGAACGCTGGTAGTAGTGGGCAGAAAACGTCACCAAGCGCTGCCAGAGAGTGCTCAGCGGCGCAATGCCCTCCAGCACGCCCGCCACGGCGCGCAATTTGGCGGGGTCGATGGGCGTATCCGGCGCGGGTGCATGCGCCCAAACGACGCCCAAAGTTTCGCGTTTGCCAAAAGGCACGCGCACCAGGGTCCCAGGGGCGAGTGCCCGCTCACTCAAATACGTCAGCGGCCCGGCCACGGGGCTGTGGGCGGGCGTCTGGACGAGGATGGAAACCAGATGCGTCATGCGATTGCCAAAAAGCGTGTTTAAGGCGTTTAGTTGATGTGAACTTGCGAAACAGGCGCTAAGTGCTTGATTTGAAAGTGCTTTAGGGGCCATCCCTGTTTTCTGTGGATAACTTTGTTGATATCTATCCCTCACCGTCTCCAAAGCCTTAGGAATCAAGGCTTTCACTGAAATGCCTTCAAAAAAAGCAGTCTTTAAATTCGTTATGAATCAACGAGTTACGCGCGCTATTGGTTTGGTAGCAGGCCTGCAACCCAAAACACCCAATTGGCGCACCGCAGCAATTATTTTGTGCATAAGTCACCACCGCATGACTGGCCTCATGCCCAAAAGGTGTTAGGGCTTTGACCCCACCCCTGTGACGTTGGTCCGCATTTGCCGTGAAATGCGGTGTACCGCCTCCACCAGAACGGCGACGCTGTCAGGCGGCGTGTGCTGGCTGATGCCATGGCCCAGGTTAAAGATATGGGTAGCGCCTACACCCTCGCCGGTATGCGGCGCGCCAAAGCAAGTGAGCACTTTGGCCACCTCGGCCTGAATCTGTGCAGGGTTGGCAAACAGCACATTGGGGTCGATGTTGCCTTGCAGTGCTTTGCGGTGCGGGTGGCCAGGCTCGGCCACCAGCGCGCGGGCGCGGGCCAGATTCACCGTCCAGTCCAGGCCCAGCACGTCGCAGTCCAGCGCGACCATCTCACCCAGCCACAGGCCACCGCCCTTGGTGAACACCAGGCGTGGAATGCGTACACCGTTGTGCTCTTTTTTGACCAGCGCCAGCACGCGCGCGGTGTAGGCCAGGCTGAATTCCTGAAACGCGCCATCGGCCAGCACGCCCCCCCAGCTGTCAAAAATCATCACCGCCTGGGCACCGGCTTCAATCTGGCAATTCAGGTATTGCGCCACGGCGTCGGCGTTGACGGAGAGCATCTTGTGCATCAAATCCGGGCGCTGATACAGCATGGTTTTGACCAGGCGGTAATCGTCAGAGCCTGCGCCTTCCACCATGTAGCAGGCCAATGTCCATGGGCTCCCCGAGAAGCCAATCAGCGGCACGCGGCCATTCAGCGCTTTGCGGATGGACGTGACGGCGTCAAACACATAGCGCAGCTTGCCCATGTCGGGCACGGCGAGTTTGGCCACTGCGGCTTCGTCACGCACGGTGTGGGCAAATTTGGGCCCTTCACCCAACGCAAACGACAGGCCCAGGCCCATCGCGTCCGGCACGGTGAGGATGTCGCTGAACAAAATTGCTGCATCCAGTGGGTACCGTTCCAGCGGCTGCAAGGTCACTTCTGTCGCGTAATCGGTGTTGGTGGCCAGCCCCATGAAGCTGCCGGCCTGGGCGCGGGTGGTGCGGTTTTCGGGCAGATAGCGTCCGGCTTGGCGCATCAGCCAGATGGGGGTGTGATCGGTGGCAAGGCCTAAGCAGGCGCGCAGGAATGTGTCGTTTTGGAGGGGTGCAAACATGCGTTTATTGTCGCAGCCTGCGGTGCTCCACCAGCAAACACTTGTCCTGCACCACACGCAGGCCCACAGCCCGCGCCTTGCCGGCAGCGGCCTCGTTCACGATACCCAACTGCAGCCACAAGGCTTTGGCCCCCATGGCGATGGCTTCATCGGCCACGGGTGGCACGTCCGCACTGTTGCGAAACACGCAAACCAAGTCGATAGCCACCTGTTTGG
>JANOLC010000455.1:0-4271 GCA_031419575.1 Burkholderiales bacterium
CGCCTCGCCATTTCTCAAGGCAATCGCGTCCATGCCCGCAAACCCGGTGGCATGAGGCGGGTGGTGCATGAACACCAACACGGGCAGTTTGGCGGCGGCCTCTTGCAACTGCTGGCCCAACCACGCCAGGCGTTGCTCGCACAGATAGCCGCTGTAGCTGGCGGGGAATTCATAAGGCGGTGCAAACAGGGTGTCGAGCAGGATCAACCTTGCACCATCGACATCAAGGACCTGCTGCACAAAGCCGTTCGCATCCACCGGGCAGTCGGGGAAGCAGTCCAGAAACCGCTCGCGGTGATCGTGGTTGCCCACCAGCAGGCTGTAGGGGCAATGCAGCTCGCTCAACAGGTCTCGAAGACGGGCATAGGACGCTGCATCGCCACGGTGCGCCAGGTCGCCGGTGAAGATGACCCGCGCGGCATCGGGGTGGTGGCGGTTCACGTGCTGAATGCCGTTGCGCAACCGCGCCACCGGGTCCAGCCCGATGATGCGGCCCCCTTCGGGCGTGATGTGCAGGTCGGTGAAAACAATGAGTTTGGTCATGGGTTGCCCTTTCCTGTCGCACTTTCCCGCATCAATCGTGTTTGGCCACCCGCAGCGCCACCAGCCCTGCCACCATAATCACCGCCCCGCCCGCCACTGTGGTCCAACGGGGCACTTCGCTGAAAAACAGAAACCCCCATAGTGGCGCCCACAGGATGCCGGTGTACTCAAACGGCGCTACCCGGCTGGCGCGCGCCACCCGGTAGGCGCTGGTCAAAAACATCATGCCGGTGGATGCCACCACACCGCAGGCGGCCATCAGCAGACCGTCAGACACCGTGGGCCAGACCCAGGGCCGCACCAGAAACGACAGGCTGGGGTGTGCGGCATTCACGATGCCCAACCTGTTCAACACCAAAGCCGTTAGCAACGCACCGATCAAAAACACCGCGTTCTGGTAAAGCGACATGACTGACGCGGGCTGTGCAACCCCCAGCTTGCGTGCCATCAACATCGAGCTGGCGTACATCGCCGCAGACAACAGCGACAACAAGGCCGCGGGTTCAAACAAACCGCTGCCCGGGCGCAGCATCACCATCACGCCCAAAAAACCCACCAGCACGGCCAGCCAGACTTTCCACCCCGAGTGCTCACCCAGAAACGGCCCGGCCAACGCCGTCACAAACAGCGGCACGGTGAAATACAGCGCCACCGCATCGGCCAGCGGCAACGCCGGAAAGGCCATGTAATACGCGGTGTACGACACAAACAGGATGAAGGCGCGCAACGCCAACGGCCCGACGTGCGACGCAAAGATGGCGCGCCAGCCTACTTCGCGCTGCACCAGTGCCAGCAAAATCGGTAGCCCCACCAGCGATCGGATGCTGACCACCTCGGTCAGCGGGTAAGCCCCGCTGACCTGCTTGATGATGGCATCTTGCAGCGAGAAAACAAACACGCCAAGGCAAAGGTAGACGATGCCGCGCACCGCGTTGTTTTGCATCACGGCTACTTAAAAGTGAGGAGGAAGTTCGTCACGCAAGTCGCGGGCCGCGCCCACATCCACGCCGCCCGAAGGGTTGCCCGATTGTTTGAGTGCCGCCACCTCACGA
The DNA here is from genome assembly GCA_031419575.1 of Burkholderiales bacterium. GTDB lineage: Bacteria > Pseudomonadota > Gammaproteobacteria > Burkholderiales > Burkholderiaceae_C > JANYCG01. Next base: position 1,596 of record JANOLC010000455.1, read on the forward strand.
ATCAATACATCAATCTGCGCCTGCTGGCGCACCACCACCAAATCAAGCTGCTCCAGGACGTCTTCCATGAAGCTGGCCTTGATCTCCAGATCGGTCAGGCGACCAGTGATTTCAAAAGAATTTTCCATGTGCTATTGGACTCGAAATCTTTGGCGGGTCAAGGTTCATTGGCGACCCTATTTGATGCAGTCCCGATAATCGGTTGTATGAATACCCAAGAAACCCAATCCGCCGCCAACCAACACGGTAGCCAGCCCATCCGCCCACAAGGCAACATGGCCTTCGCATCCCTGCAACTCAACCCTGCCGCACTGGCCAACCTGCAACAGCTCGGCTATCTGGAGATGACCCCCATCCAAGCGGCCAGCCTGCCCACCGCGCTGCTGGGCAAAGACCTCATCGCCCAAGCCCAAACCGGTAGCGGCAAGACGGCAGCGTTTGCGCTGGCGCTGCTGGCCAACCTGAACCCGCGCCGCTTTGCCGTGCAGGCGCTGGTGCTGTGCCCAACACGCGAGCTGGCCGACCAGGTCACCGTCGAAATCCGCCGCCTGGCGCGAGCGGAGGAGAACATCAAGGTGGTCACCCTGTGTGGTGGCGTGGCGCTGCGCGGCCAGCGGGCCAGTCTGGAACACGGCGCGCACATTGTGGTGGGTACCCCCGGGCGCGTGATGGACCATCTGGAACGCCAATACCTGACGCTGGAGGCCCTGAACACCCTGGTGCTGGACGAGGCTGACCGCATGCTGGACATGGGCTTTTTTGATGATATTGCCACCGTGGTCAAGCAAACCCCCAAAGAGCGCCAAACGCTGCTGTTCTCTGCCACCTACCCCGAAGGCATCGCCAAGCTGGCCCATCAGTTCATGCGCGACCCGGTGCAGATCAAGGTCGAGGCGAAGCAGACGCAAAGCCTGATTGAAGAGCGTTTTTATGAAGTGACCCGCGCCAACCGCTTTGAGGCCGTGGGTACCCTGCTCAACCACTTTCGCCCCGTGTCCACGCTGGCGTTTTGCAACACCAAACAACAGTGCAAAGAGCTGGTGATCTATTTGCAGGAACAGGGCTTCAGCGCATTGGCGCTTTACGGCGAGCTGGAGCAACGCGAGCGCGACCAGGTGCTGGCACGGTTTGCCAACCGCAGCTGCTCGGTGCTGGTGGCTACCGATGTGGCCTCACGCGGGCTCGACATCACCCAACTGGAAGCTGTGATCAATGTAGACATCACGCCGGACGCCGAAGTGCACGTGCACCGCATCGGCCGCACCGGGCGCGCGGGTGAATCCGGCTTGGCGCTGAGCCTGGCCAGCATGAACGAGATGGGCTTCGTCGGAAAAATCGAGCAGTACCAGAGCCGCCCGTCGGTATGGCACAAGCTCGATGAGTTGGCACCGACGGCTGAGTTTGCCAAAAAAGGCCCCCTGTTGCCACCTATGGTCACACTGCAAATTCTGGGTGGCCGCAAAGAAAAAATCCGCCCCGGCGATGTGCTGGGCGCACTGACCGGCACGGAAGGTGGCCCGGTCTACACCCGCGAACAGATCGGCAAAATTCAGGTGACCGAGTTCTGCACCTTCGTGGCCGTGGTCCGCGATGTCGCCGTAGCCGCCTGCGCCAAGCTCAATGCGGGGAAGATCAAGGGCAAGAGCGTGCGGGTGCGGTTGATGTTGGGGGACTCTGGGGAGTGAGACCCTTGTCAGGCTAACACCTACACCAGGCATAGCCATTCCCCGACTGGATTTAGCCAAGGTGGCGCGTAAAGTCAATTCACTAGTCCGACAACCCCCTTGGAGTCTTACCATGCGCAACCTCTCAACCACCGCCCTCAACCCCTTCAGCCTGATGATGGAGCCAGAGCGCGTGCTTCAGACCATGGAGCGCTCGGCGCAATTGCGCGGCCTGAAGCGCCATAAACTCCAGCCACTGGACAAGCCCCTCATCCCCCTGACAACCGCCGCCAGAGCAGCCCGTGCCGCCAAGGCCGCCGCCTTAGAGATGAAACGCATGATGGGCGAAGGCGTTCACGCGCTGGCTCACTAACCTGGTTTTAGTCGGTTCCGGCAACCTGTTGAAGACTTGCCGGGGTCGGTTTGTTTCACCCGTCATGGTTGATAGTCACTACCAAATTAATAGCTAACTATTCAGTAATGACGCGGACTTTAGGCATTTATATGCCTAAAATTCAGTTTTATGACCTCGCGTGGGTCACACCACCATCCACCACCAGCGTGGACCCGACGACATAGTCACCCGCCCGGCTGGCCAGGTAAATCGCGGCTCCAGCCATGTCTTCGTCCGTACCAATGCGTCCCGCCGGAATACGGTGGGACACCGCATCGGCGTGATCCCGCGCATCCTTGTTCATGTCAGACGCAAACGCCCCCGGCGCAATCGCACTGACCACAATGTTGTCCTTTACCAGTTGCAGTGCCATGCGCCGGGTGAGATGGATCAAACCTGCCTTGCTGGCCGCATACGAATAGGTTTCCATCGGGTTGACCGATATACCGTCAATGGAGGCGATGTTGATGACCTTGGCCGGATGGTTTGCCGCCGCTTTGCGCAACTGGGGCATCAAGGCCTGGGTCAGGAAAAATGGCGCTTTGAGGTTGGTGTCCACCACCTTGTCCCAACCGCTTTCGGGAAATTCATCAAACGGCGCACCCCAGGCGGCACCGG
>JANOLC010000456.1:0-3719 GCA_031419575.1 Burkholderiales bacterium
CTTGAAGCCCGAGCCCTCCAAGGTCAGCCCTACAGCCAGGCGATCCAACACATAGGCCTGCGCTTTGGCAATCTGCTCCACCGCCGGGCCGGTGATGGTTTTGGGCGGCAGCAGCAAGTTGGGCACCTCGCCACGCAGCACCGCTTTGCCTTTGTAATAGAACACGCGAATGTCCGCCCGCATGCCCTGCCCCGCCAGCAAAGCGCCCGGCTCATCTGCAAACAGCAACAGAGCGGCCAGCAAAGGCTGCAATACGCCATCCACAGGAACCGCCAAGCCCAGCCGTGGCAGGCGCATGGTCAAATCCATATCCGCCAAGCCACGCGTGAGGCAGTAGCTGCGCCAGGCATCGGTGTTCAGCACATCCAACACCACGGGCATGGGCAGAGTCTCTGCACTCTTCACGCCCCGCTGATAGGCCAGGTCTGCAATCTCTGGTGCGCTCAACTGGCGGTTGCTGGCATCCATGCGCGTCCAGGTTCCGTTACCTACAACCGTGTGTACTTGGTCACTCTTCTCCGCGCGCAGCAGCACCACATGCCCAGGCTGGCCGTTGTACAGCGTGCAGGGCAGGCGTAAAGCGGGTGAGCAGCTCGGTGCGGAAGTTATCAAAGCCTTCCAAATTTTCTTCAATGCCAAACAGACGGCTTTGCGGCTTGTCGCCCGGCTTCATGGCCTTGGCATCACCAATGCCTATGACCAGCAAGCCGCCCTCGGTATTGGCAAAGGCGCAGATGGCTTCGTACATACGGCCCTGCTTGCCGCTGATGCGTTTGAAGTCCAGCGTGCGGCTTTCATGGGCCGCCAGCAATGCGGTGATGCGATCGGTGGATTGGGCGGGGGAGAGGTCAATCATGGCTCAATCCTCTCGCAGCTTCCAACAACGCGCGGTCACGTTCCAGTTCCGCACGCAGTTCGGCCTCGGTTGGCATCAGACGCTGGTACTTGCTGGAAAATAGCTGTGCCTTGTCTGCCAGCAGTGAGTACTTGGCGACGGCGGCATTGCGTTCAGAACACAGGATCAGCCCCAGCGTGGGGTTGTCGCCCCCGTCACTTTTGTCGCGCATTTGCTCGTCAAAAACTCGCACGTACATGTCCATCTTCCCCACGTCTTGGTGGGCCAGCTTGCCAACCTTCAGGTCGATCAGCACAAAGCATTTGAGCAAATAGTTGTAGAAAACCAAATCAACAAAACAGTCTTCGCCCTCTACCCGCAAGTGCTTTTGGCGGGCAACAAATGCAAAACCCTTGCCCAGTTCCATCAAAAAATTTTGCAGCTTGTTGAGCAAACCCTGCTCCAGGTCTTGTTCATACAACCCCGCATCTGGCTGCGCACCCAGAAACTCCAGCACATAGGGGTCGCGGATGAAGTCGCGTGGGTCATGCGGCGCATCACGAGCGATCAGAGCAAGTGCCTCGGCATTCACCCCGACTTTGTCCTGACTGCCCAACAGGCGTTCATAAAAGAGGGTGCTGATCTGGTGGTCCAGTGCGCGCACGCTCCAGCCTTGGGTGGCCGCTTCATTGGCATACCACGTGCGGGCATCTTGGTCTTTGACCCTCAGCATCATCTTGAAGTGCGACCAACTCAATTCTCGCCACGCTGTGGCGAGAATTGGAAAGTCCAGATAGAACTGGCGGTAATTCCACAGACTGGAAGCTGAAAACCCCTTGCCGAATTCAGCCGTCAAGCGTTTTGCCAGTACAGGCAAAACCTGTTTTCCATACGCCGCCCGCTGCTCGCCGCCTTGCTCGCCCTCCACAATCAAGCGACCAATCTGCCAGTAAGTTTGCACCATCGCCGTGTTGACGGTTTGGCGCACCTGTGTGCGGGCGGCCAATAAAAGATCGCGAATGCCCTTATACAAATCGGGCTGCGCAGCGAGGGGTAATTGGCTCATTGCGAAGCCCTTCTATTGGTTCCTGTGCAGGCAAAGGCACAGATGGCCGTGGCGTTGTCGATCAGACCCGCGTCGTCTGACTGGCAGTAGAGCTCACGGATTTCTTCATGCGGTGGGCGCTGCATGCCGACCAACACGCGGCAGACTTGGCCTGCGGAGGGGTCCCACGGAACAATCAAATCATCTATCGCCTGCCAGCCCCGAAGGTTGAGATACCCCACGCAAAAGTCTGAGCGCTGGGAGACCTGCATGGTGGCGCGCAGCGCGGTGAGCAAGTCTTGGTCAATGTTGTCGAATATGCGAGCCATTGTTTGATTTGAATCCTGTTTCCCCGAATGGCTCATTGTGCCTTCACGCCCCGCCCATCGCCTCCTGCACCACGCCCCCCACTATGTCCGCCGTCACCGCCGACAACGTCCACCCCAGGTGCCCATGCCCGGTGTTGTAGAACACATTGGCTGATTTGCCCCGGCCCACGCGCGGCATCATGTTGGGCATCATGGGGCGCAGGCCGGCCCAGGGCACGACCTGGCGGGTGTTGATGCCGGGGAAGCACTGGTTCACCCAGGCGATGAGGGGCCGGATGCGGTCCGCGCGGATGTCTTTGTTGTAGCCGTTGAATTCGGCGGTACCGGCAACGCGGAAACGGTCAAGGCCTAAGCGGCTGGTGACCAGCTTGGTCTCGTCGTCCAGCAGGCTCACGACCGGCGCTGATGCCTGGCTTGGCGCGTCGGGCAGGTTGACGGTGATGGAGTAGCCCTTCACCGGGTAGATGTTGACCCTGTCGCCCAGCTGGGCGGCAAAGCTGCGGCTCTCTACGCCTGCGCACACCACCAGGCCATCGAAGTGGTGCGTCACGTGGCCTTCGCCCTCATTCACAGTCACTTCTGCCGTTTTGCCGTCGCTATGCAGCGCCCGGACGTCTTGCCCGTACAGGCACTGCACTCCCAAGCGTTCAGCCGCTCGCGCCATGCCGGTCGTGAACTTGTGAATGTCACCGGTGGAATCACTCTCCGTGAAATAGCCCCCGTAGTAATTGCCCGCCAGGGTGGGCTCAATCGCTTTCATTTCACTTGGGGTGACAGCGCGGCGCGGCAGGCCGCCTTGGGCCAACATCTTGCTCACTTCACCGGCGTGCTCGAAGCCTTTTTTGTCGCGGTAGATGTGCAGGATGCCTTCTTTTTTGAGGTCGAAATCAACGCCTTCTGCCTGCGCCCAGGCAAACAGGTGTTCACGCGCCGCAATGGCCAGGCGGGCAGACTCCACCGTGTTGCGCTGGTAGTGCGGGATGTTAGCGATGAACTCCACAAACCAGCTCAGCTTGTGCCAGCTGGGCTTGGGATTGACCAGCAGCGGTGCGTCGCTTTTCAGCATCCACTTCATGCCCTTGACGATGGTGGACCAGTGGTTCCACACCTCGGCGTTTGACGCGGACAACGGGCCGCCGTTGGCAAACGATGTTTCCATCGCCACGTAGCGGTTTTTCTCAAACAGGGTGACGGCAAAGCCGCGCTTGGCCAAGGCATAAGCGGTGGTGACGCCGGTGATGCCGCCGCCTATCACTGCGATGGATGCGGCGATAGGTGTTGCGATGGGTGCTGCGATTGATGTCATGGTTCAGATCTCCAAACAAGTCGAGGGTGTCAAGATGACGACAAGCACGCCACGCACCATGCGCGGCATGCACCCCCTCTGTTTGGAACCTGAGAGATTCATGGCCTTGTCGTTGTGACGGGGCCACTTGCTCCTGCGGTGTGCCGGGTGACTAAACCCAACAACTCTTCAGAGATATCAACGATTCAAATCGGTCCTTTTGCC
>JANOLC010000457.1:0-6583 GCA_031419575.1 Burkholderiales bacterium
GGCCTATGCCGTCGTCTTTTTCGGCACGGTGGGCACGCGCAAGATTCGCCATATCTACGTGGCCAACTGGTTCTTCGGCGCCTACATCATCGCGGTGGCTTTGCTGCACCTGGTGAACAGCGCGGCCATTCCGGCGGGCGCCATGACGTCGTATTCTGCGTACGCTGGTGTGCAAGACGCCATGGTGCAGTGGTGGTACGGTCATAACGCGGTGGGCTTCTTTCTCACGGCGGGATTCCTGGGCATGATGTACTACTTCATCCCCAAGCAAGCTGAACGCCCTGTTTACTCATACCGCCTATCCATCGTTCACTTTTGGGCGCTGATTTTCACCTACATGTGGGCGGGTCCACACCACCTGCACTACACCGCGCTGCCAGACTGGACGCAATCGGTAGGTATGGTGTTCTCGCTCATTCTGTTAGCACCCAGTTGGGGCGGCATGATTAACGGCATCATGACCTTGTCGGGCGCCTGGCACAAGCTGCGCGATGACCCCATCCTGCGCTTCTTGATCGTGTCACTGTCCTTCTACGGCATGTCCACCTTTGAAGGTCCGATGATGTCCATCAAAACCGTCAATGCCTTGTCGCATTACACCGACTGGACTGTGGGCCACGTGCACTCTGGCGCTTTAGGTTGGGTGGGCTTGGTGACCATGGGTTCCATGTACTACCTGATTCCCCGCCTGTTCGGTCAGAAGCAGATGTACAGCGTGAAGGCGATTGAAATCCATTTCTGGACTGCCACTGTCGGCATCGTGATTTATATCGCTGCCATGTGGATTGCCGGGGTGATGCAGGGCCTCATGTGGCGTGCGATTAACGCAGACGGTACCTTGACCTATACCTTTGTCGAATCCGTTAAAGCAACACTGCCGTTCTATATGTTGCGTCTGTTGGGTGGCCTTTTGTACTTGGGCGGCATGGTGGTCATGCTATGGAATGTGTTGAAAACCGCCACCAGTGGCCGCTCAGTCAACGTCACCATTCCTGCCGCAGTGGCACCCGCGCACGCCTGAAAGGGGAATAACTATGTCAAATAACAACCATACGAGCAGTCTGTCGCACGAGAAAATCGAGACCAGCAACTTTTTGATGATCGTCTTGATCCTGCTGGTGTTGCTGGTGGGTGGATTGGTGGAAATTGTTCCGCTGTTCTTCCAAAAATCAACTACCGAGCCAGTCAAGGGTTTGCAGCCCTACACCGCATTGCAGTTGGCTGGACGTGACATCTACACCCGCGAAGGCTGCTACAACTGCCATTCGCAAATGATACGCCCCTTGCGGGCCGAGACATTGCGTTACGGTCACTACTCGGTAGCGGGTGAGTTTGTGTATGACCACCCCTTCCAGTGGGGCAGCAAACGCACCGGCCCGGACCTGCACCGTGTGGGCGGCAAGTACAGTGACCAGTGGCACACCACTCACCTGAACAATCCACGTGATCTGGTGCCCGAGTCCAACATGCCCGCGTACCCCTGGTTGTTGCAAAGCAACGTGGATGGCGCGGTCATGCCCGCCCACATGCGCGCGTTGCGAACTGTGGGTGTTCCCTATACCGACGAGCAAATTGCCAAGTCAACCGAAGAGGTGGCTGGCAAGACCGAAATGGAGGCAGTGATCGCCTATCTGCAAGTGTTGGGCATTCACGTCAAGTAACCAGGAGATATTAACCATGGAACTCGATATCAACACCCTTCGCTCGATGGCCACGGTGGCCAGTTTCATCACGTTCATTGGCATCATCGTGTGGGCCTACTCCCGCCGCAATGCCAAGAGCTTTGATGAGGCTGCCATGCTTCCCTTCGGCCAAGACTGACGCCATTGCATTCAAAGGATAAAAAATGAGCGATTTCACAAGCAATTTTTGGTCAATATTTGTGGCTGCGGTGACCGTGATCAGTATCTTGGCTTGCCTGTTGTTGTTGTGGTTTTCTGGCAAGGCCAGAGCCATGACGGCCAGCGACAACACCACCGGCCATGTGTGGGACGGCGACCTGCGTGAGATGAACAACCCACTGCCCAGATGGTGGGCCTGGCTGTTCGTCATCACCATCGTGTTCGCCTTCATCTATCTGGCCATGTACCCCGGTTTGGGCACCTTTGGCGGCAAGTTGGGGTGGTCATCCGCCGGGCAGCACCAGGCTGAAGTGGAGAAGGGCAACGCTGAGGTCGCCCCCATTTACGCCAAGTTCGCCGCCATGAAGCCTGAAGATGTCTCCAAAGACGCCCAAGGCATAGCCATTGGTGAGCGCCTGTACATGAACAACTGCGCTCAGTGTCATGCCTCAGATGCCCGTGGCAACAAGGGAATTCCAAACCTGACTGACAGCGACTGGTTGCACGGGGGCACACCCGACAAAATCAAAGAAACCTTGACGCTGGGCCGGGTGGGAAATATGCCTCCCATGGCTGCCGCAGTGGGGTCTGCTGCGGATGTCAAAAACGTGGCGCAGTATGTGCTCAGCCTGTCAGGCAGCCCGCATGATTCGCTGCAGGCCGCATTGGGTAAAGGCAAATTCGGCGTGTGCGCGGCCTGTCACGGTGCTGACGGCAAGGGCAACCAAGCGCTGGGTGCCCCCAACCTGACGGACGATATCTGGCTGCATGGCTATGGCGAAGCCGCCATCATTGCCATGGTGAACAACGGCAAGGTCAACCAGATGCCAGCCCAGGCTGACAAGTTGACTGAAGCACAAATTCACGTCTTGGCCTCGTATGTGTGGGGCCTGTCCAACAAGGGCACAGCAGCCGCCGTTGCTCAATAGTCGGAGTATTTGGCATGACGAACAACATACTTCAATCGTCTGGACCATGGTGGAAGTTTGGCCACGTCTGGATGGTGGTGGCCGGCCCCGCTGTGGTGGTGGTAGCCAGTTTCATCACACTGTATTTGGCCATCTCCAGGCCCGACCCGGTGGTGTCGGAGGACTACTACCGCAAAGGCCTTGAGATCAACAAAACCTTGGGTGAGGTGGCGCCAGCAAGCGCCGAAGCAACGCCAAGCAAAAAAGGTCTAATTTCACCTGAGACAGCAAAATTGGCTCCGGCCATGCAGGCGCGCAACCATGCGGCAACCGGGGTTGCCGTGCCGGTTCAGGCTGTTGAAGTCAAAAAGTAATCAAGTCGCGGGTGTGATCTGTTACGGTACTTGGCGGCACTTTTACGCTACTTTAGCGACACTCTTGCGAATTAACAATCAGCTTCAGGCCTTCGGGCTTCACGATGCGCACATGGCGCTGCCTGACTTCCACAATACCATCGTCCACAAACTTAGAGAATGTGCGGCTCACAGTTTCCAGCTTCAGTCCCAGGTAGCTGCCAATTTCTTCACGGGTCATGCGTAAAACCAACTCGGATTGCGAGAACCCACGGGCATGTAGCCGCTGTACCAAGTTCAGTAAAAACGCTGCCAACCGTTCCTCAGCGCGCATGCTGCCCAGCAGCACCATGACGCCGTGCTCACGCACAATTTCGCGGCTCATGATTTTGTGAACGTGGCGTTGCAAGGCGTTGACTTCGCGCGATAGCTCTTCAATGCGGTCAAATGGCATGACGCACACTTCGGCGTCCTCAAGCGCAATGGCATCGCAGGTGTGGGACTCGTTCACGATGCCATCAAGACCCATGATTTCACCCGCCATCTGAAAACCTGTGACTTGATCCCGGCCATCTTCTGAGGCTGTCGATGTTTTAAAGAAACCGGTGCGAATGGCAAACAAAGATGTAAACCGGTCGCCATTGCGAAACAGCGTGGCTCCGCGTTTGACTTTTCGGCGTGACGCGACCACCTCGTCCACACGGTCCAACTCGTGCTGGGTTAGCCCCATGGGCATGCATAACTCGCGCAGGTTGCAGTTGGAGCAGGCCACCTTGATGGTGGCGGGTGTCACGGGTTGCACTTTGATATCGATCGAGGTGGTGGGCGTTCTGTTGGCGTTGGCCGAATCAAACATCGATTTCTCCTGACATGGGTCAATTGTGCGCGTTCGTACTTTCACTCGCCTTGATGTGCATCAAGTACCAAGACATGGTTTCACAGCATATTGGGCTCTCGGAAGGAGACAACCGTGACCTCACCAACGCATCCCCATGAAAACTGTTGAGCGTGAGACTATTTCTCCTGAACTTTTGCGCCACTTTGGATCACGGGCGCTTTCCCGTGGTCAGGGGTTTGGCTTTGTCGCGTGATGATTTGGTGCGGCGCGCCGTTATCATGGCATTAACGTGGCAGAGCCATGTGCTGTATGAGTTCGTTGAGTTGGCTTACTTGCTGGAGTTTCAAAGCTACTTTGCAACCGAGATGACTGCGGGCGCCAAATTTTCCCGAATCATTTAGCCCTTAAATTTTTTAAATAATTGAGCGCATTTTTGAATGCAAACCTCACTAGCTATCACGGCCTTGCTAATGGGGCTAGCCGGTGGGCCGCACTGCATCGCCATGTGTGGTGCCGCTTGCGCAGGCATTGGGCAATCCGCCGGGGCACGCCAGCAAAGCGCGATGTGGACTTTTCAGCTCGGGCGGGTTTTGGGTTACTCAGCATTAGGCGGTTTGGCGGCGGCCTCCCTGCAAGGCTTGGGTTGGTTGACCATTCAAACGGCGGCACTGCGCCCCGTGTGGACGCTATTTCATGTGGCTACCTTTGTTTTGGGGGTCATGCTGTTGCTCAAAGCCCAGCAGCCCATTTGGCTGGAAGCTGCAGGTAAAAAAATTTGGTTACAGGTTCGTACCCTGGCCTCCAAAGGCGGGCGAAGTGCTCCCTTGGTGATGGGCGCTTTTTGGGCCTTTTTGCCCTGCGGTTTGTTGTACTCAGCCCTGTTGGTCGCCACGCTCACGGGCAACGCGCTGCAAGGCGCAGGCGTGATGGCCTTGTTTGCGGCGGGCAGCGCTGTCTCGATGATGGCGGGGTCATGGTTGTGGCTGCGAATGCAAGGCCCGCGCACCGGCAATTGGGGGGTGAGGCTGGCAGGCCTTGCGCTGGCTGCCAGTTCTTTTTGGGCCTTGTGGATGGGCTTTGCCCATGACGCCGCACCGTGGTGCCTCTCATCCTGAAGGACTATCATTCGACTGGATTCCAAGCGCCGACCGGCGATGAAAATCGTCCACCCGTCGGGCGCTCAGTTTCAACTATTCACCAGGATGAACTTGCATGAAAACTCAAAATCTCCCTAACGAAGGCGAACGGTTGCATGCACTGCACGGCTATGACGTTTTGGACTCCGCTGCTGAGGTGTCCTTTGATGACATCACCCACTTGGCTGCGCAAATTTGCGATATGCCGATTGCGTTGGTTTCTTTTGTTGATGGTGACCGGCAATGGTTCAAGTCCAAGGTGGGGCTGGAGTTCAGCCAGACGAGCCGCGATCAATCCTTGTGTTCCGTTGCGATTCGCACGCCGCAGGTAGTTACCGAGTTGCCCGACCTGATACGCGACAGCCGCTTTGCTGATGTGCCCATGGTGGTGGGTGACCCCAACATCCGGTTTTATGCAGGCGCACCTATTCTGACTCCGGCAGGCCACGCCATGGGCACTGTGTGCGTGATGGACAAGGTGCCCCGTGCGTTGGAACCCTATATGGTGGAGGCGCTCAAGGCGTTGGCGCGACAAGCGGGCTTGTTGCTGGAGCTGCGCCGCACCGTGGCACGGCTTAAAACCGCGTCAGCCGATGTGGCAGACCGCCAGGCGCAACTGGTTAGCTACCAAAAGCAGCTTGAGGCCATGAACATGGTGCTGGTGGAGCAAAGCGCCACCGATCCGCTCACCGGGCTTAAAAATCGCCGTGCGTTTGACCGCATCATGAACGAGCAGTCGTCCCGCACCGAGCGCTCGCACGCACCACTGGCCCTGGCCCTCATCGATGTGGACAACTTCAAATCGTTCAATGACGAATTCGGCCACGTGGCCGGTGATGAGGCCTTGCAGCAGGTGGCGCTGGTGCTGCAGTCGCACGCCCGCACCTATGACTATGTGGCCCGTTACGGCGGGGAAGAGTTCGCGCTGGTCTTGCCCGACACCCCACCCGATGCTGCCTTGGTGGTCGCCCAGCGCGTATGCAAAGCTGTTGAATCATTCAACTGGAACCTGCGCCCCATCACCATCAGCGTCGGCGTGGCTACCACCACCACCGCCATGGGCAGCATGAACATTGTGGAGCGCGCCGATAAAGCGCTCTACCAAGCCAAACGCGATGGGCGCAATCGGGTGGTGTTGGTGGAAGACAAGTCCTAGCGATCTGCGTTGCCCCATACGCTCCAAACCCGGCGCTGGGATAATCAGTGCCATGTCAGGTAAAAAACAAGTTCCCCTAGACCGCTGGAAGTTATCGGTGGCCCCGATGATGGATTGGACCGATCAGCATTGCAGGTACTTTCACCGTTTGCTCACCCGCCATGCGTTGCTGTACACCGAGATGGTCACCACGGGCGCGCTAATCCATGGCGATGTGCCCCGTCACCTTCAGTTCAATGCGCAGGAGCATCCGCTGGCGCTGCAACTGGGCGGCAGCGACCCCAAAGACCTGGCGCATTGCGCGGCACTGGGCGAGACCTGGGGTTATGACGAAATCAACCTGAATTGCGG
>JANOLC010000458.1:0-6180 GCA_031419575.1 Burkholderiales bacterium
CTGCACGCCCAGCGCGAGCCCGCCCCTACCCGCCTTGCGGCCACTGTATTGCTGCTGCGCGACTCACTGCAAGGTATTGAAGTGCTGATGACGCGCCGATCGATGACGGCCAGTTTTGCACCCGGTGCTTACGTATTCCCCGGTGGTGGCGTGGATGCCGCCGACGCGCTGGCACACGCGCAGGCCAAGCGGCGCGCCACCCAGAGCGACTTGCATTTGACGCAGGCCATTGCCGCGATTCGGGAGAGCTTTGAAGTGCTGGGTATTCTGCTGGCCCGCAAAGCCGATGGCGGGTTAGCCGACGGCACCGACATTGCCCGGCTGGATCGCAAGGCACCCTTCACCGCCCAATGCGCGGCGCTGGGATTGACGCTGATGGCCGAAGAGGTGTTTGTGCTGGCCCACTGGATCACCGACCGCGACTTGCCGCGCCGCTTTGACGTGCCGTTTTTGGTGGCGCGTATGCCTGAACGCCAAACGCCTGTGGCCGATGAATCCGAGCAGTTTGAGCCGGTTTGGGTGCGCCCGGCCGATGCACTGGCACGCCATGAAGCGGGCGTTTTCTTCATCATCTTCCCGACCATTCGCACGCTGGAGCGCCTGCAACACTTCGCCACCGTCGAAGCGGTGCTGCAGGCCTGCGCCGCCACCGAACAACCGCTGTGGACCAGTTGCCCACGCGCCGGTTGGTTGGCGGGCAAAGAGGCGCGCTACATGGAACATGAGCACCCGTATGGCGAGCTGGAGCTGGTCAGCCCCGACGGGCAAATCGTGCACCCGCTGGACTGGAACACGCTGGCCCCCGTGCCGCTGCTGAAAAACGTGCTGCGCCTGACTGCACCCAACCCCGGCGTGATGACCGGCCCCGGCACCAACAGCTACCTGGTGGGCGACCCGAACACGGGCTACATCGCCATTGACCCCGGCCCGGCCGATTCCGAACACCTGGAGCGGCTGTGGCGCGCTGCCGGGGGCGATATCCGCATGATTGTCTGCACCCATTCGCACCCCGACCATTCGCCGGGGGCCCAACCGCTGCAAGCCCTATGTGCCCATGCGCCCCAAGGCCAACCACCCATTTTGGGCCTGCCCAGCGCACCCACAGCGCGCGCTGCGTCGGAGTTCACGCCCGATAGGTCGCTATCAAATAGAGAGCTGCTAACGCTTATTTCACGGGGACTAGGAAGTGATTTGACTCACACTTTGCGGGTTTTGCACACCCCAGGCCATGCCGCCAACCACCTGTGCCTGGTGCTGGTGGAAGACGGTTTGTTATTCAGCGGTGACCACATCCTGAACGGCAGCACCACGGTGATCGACCCGCCCGATGGCGAGATGACCGCCTACCTCGATTCGCTGGACGTGTTGAGCGCCGCCTGCGCTGAGCACCACATCCGGCACATCCTGCCTGCTCATGGCTACGTGCTGGGTGACGCACCGCAAGCTATTCAAGCCCTCAAGGCGCACCGCCTGAAGCGCGAGGCCAAAATCCTCAAAGTCATGCAAGCTCATCCTGAGGGCAGCATGGACGACTGGGTGGCCCACGCCTATGACGACGTGCCGCCGCGCATGTGGCCGGTGGCCAAACGCTCGCTGTTGGCGCACGTAGAGCGGCTTCAGGTTCTGGGATAATAATCCACTATGGACGGTAGTATTTTCCATTTTGGACGAATTAATATTGCATTTTGGACGATTCTCAAGCACATTCTGAACGATGCTTCACGCCACCCCAATGCTCATTCATCGCCATCTGGATGCACGCATCCAAGAGGCTCTGTTGGACACGCCCGCCATACTCGTCAACGGGCCACGACAATGCGGCAAAACCACACTGGTTCGTGAATACACCCAGCAGGCACAAATGGCCTATTTCTCGCTGGACGACCAAAACCTGTTGCAGGCTGTCAAGGCTGACCCCGTGGGGTTTGTCAAACGGACAGACCGCGCCATCATTGACGAAGTGCAGCGCGCACCTGAGTTACTGTTGGCACTAAAAGTCAGCATTGACAATGACCGGCGCCCGGGACGGTTTTTACTCACGGGTTCAGCCAACCTGATGGCACTTCCCCAAATCGCCGACAGCTTGGCGGGGCGCATGGAGGTCTTGAACCTGCTACCACTCTCCAATGCCGAGCTGGCAGGGCGTGCCCCGGATTTTTTGCAACATGCATTGGCTCAAGACTGGCCGACCGGCTCTGCACAATCAAACTTATCAATTCCGTCAAACACCTTGAGCCCTTCCGGTTCCAACCGCCCGCCCTTTTTGGTGGAGCACGTCCTAGCGGGTGGCTACCCTGAAATGCGGCAACGCGCCTCTCTGGCTCGTCGGCAGGCCTGGGCGCAAGCCTACTTGACCACACTGATTGAGCGCGACATTCAAGACATCGCTCGCATCGACGAGGCCTCACGGATGCCACAACTGCTGGCGCTGGCTGCAGGCTTGAGCGCGCAATTGCCCAATATGAGCCAACTGGGCGGGCAGTTGGGGCTCAACAGCAAAACGGTGGAGCGATATTTGGGCATCATGGAAAAGCTGTTTCTGCTTCGCCGCCTGCCTGCCTGGAGCCGCCATGAACTCAATCGCCTGGTCAAGACGCCCAAAATTCACTTTCTGGACGCTGGACTACAAGCAACCCTGACGCGACTAACGCCGGCCCTGGTCACCCTACAGCGCACCCGTTGGGGGGCAACACTGGAAACATGGGTCTACACCGAATTGTTGAAAACCCTGAGTACGACGCCCGAGCCATGGTTCATGTCGTATTACCGTGATAAAGATCAGGTGGAAGTTGATTTCGTGCTGGAATCGCCTTTGCGCGAAGTGGTGGGTATCGAAGTCAAGGCCGCAGCGACCGTGCAGGCGGGTGACTTCAAAGGACTGCGCCGCTTGCAAGATCAGTGTGGTGAAAGTTTTTTGACCGGCATTGTTTTGTATGACGGTGACATGGCATTACCGTTTGGAGACAGCCTGTGGGCAATCCCGCTGCAATGGTTATAAAGATCAATACCGTGGCGCGAGGCAGCGGGCAGCGGGGGTAACATTCCGCGCATGACGCTTCAACACTCCCACCGCCCCCCATCCCAATCCAACGCGTCAGCAGAAGGCGTGCGTCTGGCCAAGCAGGTCGCAGCCATGGTGCCCTGCTCACGCAGCGAGGCCGAAAAGTACATTGAAGGCGGCTGGGTGCGGGTGAACGGCAAGGTGGTGGAAGAAGCGCAATCTCGGGTGCTGGCCCACCACAAGGTCGACATTGACAAAAATGCCAGCCTGCTCGACGTCACCCAGGTCACCCTGCTGATGCACAAGCCGCCCGGCTACACCGATGGCACGACGGACGACGAAACCAAGGCGCCCTACCGCTCAGCCCGCCAGTTGCTCACACCCGCCAACAGAGCCGCCGATGATGCCTCGGGCATTCCGGGGTTGAAGCGCCACTTCACCGATTTGACCGCCCCCGTGCCGCTGGAAATGGGCGCAGGCGGCTTGCTGGTCTTCACCCAAGACTGGCGTGTGGCCCGCAAGCTGATTGAGGATGCCGGTGTCATCGAGCATGAAATCATTGTGGAGATTGAAGGCGAGATCCCACCCGAGACCCTGCTGCGCCTGAACCAGGGCCTAAGCTCGGACGGCCACCCGCTGCCGCGCGTGAAGGTCAGCGTGAACAGCGCGAACGAGGGCAAAAGCAAGCTACGTTTTGCCGTAAAGGGCACCCACCCCGGCCTGCTGGCCTACTTGTGCGAGCGCGTCGGCCTGCAGATTTTGAGCATGAAACGCATCCGGGTGGGGCGGGTTTTGTTGACGACGTTGCCGATAGGGCAGTGGCGGTATTTGACGGCGCATGAGCGGTTTTAGGTGGGATGGGTCACCCGCCCATCACGCACTAAACAACGCCCCCCGCGCCGCATCCGTAATCGCTACCACACACGGGTGAGTAATACGCCGCTCGACCGACACGGCGAAGAACTCCTCGACCAGTTCCGAGGTCTGGCCGATGACCTCTACGCCATACTGCGCGACGGTCTCAGCCTCCAGCACGCTGGGGGCCATGAAAACGCCACGGCCTTCGCGACCAAAGGCGGTCATCAGAGCGCCGTCGTCAAATTCGCCGACGACGCGGGGGTGAATCTGGTGGCGTGTCAGCCAGCCCTCCAGTTGTTGCCGCACCGAGGCGGACGCGCCTTGAATCAGCATGGGCATGTCGTTGAGGCATTGGGGAAAGCTGCCTTTGAGCAGGACTTTCAGTTTCGGCGCGCAAAAGAAACTCATCGCCGTGCTGCCCAGCGGGTGGTTGAAGGCCTTGACGCTGATGCGCCGCGACATGGGCTCGTCGGCAATCACCAAGTCCAGGCGCTGCAAGGCCAATTGGGCCAGAAGGTCGGGGAATTTGCCCTCGCTGCAAATCATGCGTACGGGCTCCGGCAGGTTTAAAGCGGGCTCCAGCAAGCGATACGCCACGGATTTGGCGACCGAGTCCGCGACTCCGACGCGAAAGTCCAGCACGCGCTGGCCGCCCCGGGCCTGGCTCAGTGCGGTTTCCAGCTCAGCCCCCAAGGTGAAAATCTGGTCGGCATAGCCCAGGGCCAGGCGACCGTCTTCAGTCAGCTCCAGTTGGCGCCCACTCTTTCTGAAGAGCCTGCGGCCAAGCCACTCCTCCAGCAGCTTGATCTGGCCGGACAGCGTTTGCGGTGTGGTGTTAAGTTGCTCGCCCGCGCGCATGATGCCGCCCGCCTTGGCGGTGACCCAAAAGTAATGGAGGTGCTTGAAATTCATCGGACAACTCCTACACAAAGGATTCAATTATTCGTGTTTTTCGAACATAAATTATTACAAATACGAATTTACGCGAAGTAATTTCATGTCTATAGTTCAACTCGTCACATCCTTCGTGACGCTGACAGGAGTTGTCAAAATGCGTTTAAGTACCAAAGGTCGATTTGCAGTAACCGCCATGATTGATGTCGCACTGCGTGAAAAAAACGGACCGGTTCCGTTGTCCGAAATCGCGGTGCGGCACCAGATTTCCTTGTCGTACCTGGAGCAGATGTTCAGCAAGCTGCGCCAGCACGGCTTGGTGGAAAGCACGCGCGGCCCCGGGGGTGGTTATGAGCTGGGCCATCGCATCGACACCATCACGGTGGCTGACATCATTGGTGCCGTGGAAGGTGCAGAGACGCCTTCGCAAAACATGCCCGGTGACTTGAGCCAGGACATGACCCAAACCCTGTGGGACAGCCTGAATTCCAAGCTTGAGGACTACATGCAGTCCATCACGTTGCGCAGTTTGGTGCTTGAGCAAATGGCCAAGGGCTTCAAGCCGGAGGCGACCAAGCCCGCGCGCCATGGGGTGTTCAAGAAACCTAAAGTCGAGACCATGCGCGCGACAACGCCCAATTCAGTGTTTGCACTGGGGCAGTCGCTGCTCGCAAAGAGCTAAAAAGTGTGAAGCCCACCGATAAGCCGGATTCTGTGCACGGTGGTTGCCCACCGCGTGACTGTCATTAATCTGGGCCGTTGATCACTCAACGGCTCGGTGCCACCTACCCGCCAGCTCTGGGGGCCCCATCAACGCTGGCCTACTTGGTGTTGCTGCGCGTAGAGATTGCCCGTTTCACCCGAACCAGGTTTCCCCGGATCGACTCGTCTCTGTTGCTCTGATCCTCACCTTATACCCAACGCTTTCGCGCCCGGCTTTCAGTGGACAGCCGTTAGCTGCTACGCTGCCCTGTGCAGTCCGGACGTTCCTCCAGTGCGGTGTTTCCACCCGACATTTGCATGTCGGCCTTGCGGCTAGCACCAGCGACAGTCTGGCAGGCTTCACGCCCTGATTATCGCGGGCTTTGCTGTCAACTTTCATGCAGTTCTTGACGAAAGCACAGATAACCATATATCCAAACCCGTCCTTGAAGTAGCAGAGAATCAATCACCCTATATTTTTTGGAGCCTCCCCATGAAAGCCGACAACATTCTGCAAACCATTGGCAACACCCCACACGTGCGCATGAACCGCCTGTTCGGCACCACGCACAAGGTGTACATCAAGTCCGAGCGTAGCAACCCCGGTGGCTCCATCAAGGACCGTATTGCGTTGGCCATGGTCGAAGCCGCCGAGAAAAGTGGTGAGCTGAAGCCCGGTGCCACCATCATCGAGCCCACGTCGGGCAATACCGGCGTGGGTCTGG
>JANOLC010000459.1:0-2925 GCA_031419575.1 Burkholderiales bacterium
CCTGGCACCCGGATGCCTTCTGTGAGCGGGAACGCATCTTTCAGCGTCCCATGAATCGCCATCGGGTCCGCATCAAGGTCCAGCCAGGCCCGCACGCGGCGAATTACCAGCGGCAGCACCTCGCGCAGTGAATCACTTACCTGCAACACCAGTTGGCTGCGTGCCTCATCAAAGTTGGCCTGTAGCCAGCCAGAATGAGTTTTTTCGCCAACTTGCACACCAAAAGTCCTGCTAGTCCCCGTCAGATGGTCATTGTTAGCTACTGATTCAATAGCATCCAGCGCGCGTGTTCGGATGAAGCTCAATATGTGCGCCACATCATACGGTGGCCTATAGCCCAGCCGCACGGTGATGCCGCGCCCGGTGGTCGGCTCAGCGGCGCGACGCATCTGCGTGGGGTTGAGTTTGTAATGCGCCACAAACGCCGCGTTGAACCGCCGCAGGCTGGCAAAGCCGCTGGCCAGGGACACGTCGGTGATGGGCAGATGGGTATCGGCCAGCAACTGTTTGGCGGTCAGCAGGCGGCGGGTTTGCAAATATTGCAGCGGCGAGACGCCGAATTGCGCCTCAAAAATGCGCCGCAGATGGCGGTCGCTCACGCCCAGTTTGGCGGCCAGCGCCGCTACTGTGGAGGGCTCGGCGCTCCAGCCCTCGGGCGCGTCCAGCAAGCGGGCGGCTTGCTGCGCCAGGATGGTGGACGCATCCTGAAACGACCACACCAGCGATTGCGGGGCCAGTTCGGGACGGCAACGCAGGCAGGGCCGAAACCCGGCCCCCTCGGCCTGGGCGGCGTGGCCAAAGAAGCGGCAATTTTGGCGCTTGGGCACTTTGACCGAGCAAATGGGGCGGCAATAAATGCCGGTTGAGGTGACCCCGATGAAAAAGCGGCCATCAAACCGTGCGTCCCGTGCTTGCAGGGCCAGGTAGCAGCTGTCGGCATCAGGGGCTGAAAAACTCTGAAGGTTTGTTGTGTTGGCGGGCGCGCTGGTGGGCATGCTGACGAGGGTCATGCGCTGGATCATACGCATCGCATCCATGGCGGCTAGCCGTTTTCGGACATGTGCCTGAGATACTGAGTTGCCGCTGAGCTACTTCAGGTACGCCGACAAGCCGTAGCTGCCAAACCCTGAATTGGAGCTGTTTTGCGCCGCCGTGGTCATGCTTTGGGTCAGCGTGGCCATGCTGGCTTGCTGGGCCTTCAGGGTAGATGCGCGCAGGTGGAGCGAGCTGAGCGCGCTGCCCAGGCTGAGCTGATTACTTTTACTTTCCAACGATTGGGTGGCCGCCTTGTCCACGTTGCTGCCCAGCGTGCCCAAGCCTGCCAGTGCGGACGCAGGATCAACCACCTGCGCGGCATCCAGCACCTTGCTGTCCAGCGCCAGCGTGCCATCGGGCAGCACGCTGATCCCCAGTTTTTTTAGCGATGCCAAGGTGGTCGCATCGGCCACAACCGACTGCAACAGGTCGCGGCTGGCGCGCTTGGCGCTGGCTGATTCTGATGGCGCACCCGTCACCGCAGCGGCAACGCGCGCAGTTTTGATCGCGTTGTTATAAGCCGTCACCAAGCTGCTGGCCGCCAGCTTCACGCTGGCCCCTGACGCGGTCGTCGTCAGGCTGTGCAGCGCGCGGGAGGCCAATTGCACCTCAGAAACGGCCGACTTGAGCCTGCCCATGGTTGAGAGCCGGGTGGTCGTTTGGTCTACCGCGGCCTGAATGCGCGTCTCGGCATTTTGCAAAACCGACGACTTGGCCTGCACGCCGTTGGCCGCCTGCGTTGCGGCTTTGCCACTGGACAAAGAGTTGGTCAGGCTGGACGCAACGGCAGAGGAGGAGGAAACAAGGTCAGTTAATGTCATTTGTCACTGGTCATCGGGCATCACGCTTGGGAGATGCCAGATTACCAATGGAGTGCTTTTTACGAGCGGGGATATGGAGGGTAAAAGGAGCGTTTTTTACGATGCTACCCCTGGCGGTACTGACTGGCTACTTCGGGGGAACCCCGCGTCGCAAGACAAAAACCGGTTCGCAGCGGACTTCGGATTTCACCGAATTGGCGATGTAGCAAGCGTCGTGCGCTGCGTGATGCATGTCTTCAATTTGCGCTATCTCAGGAATGCGCTCGCCAGAAAAGACTACAGCTGGGCGCAAGGTGACCACGGACATGAACAGCTTCCCATCGCTGTTCTTCTCCATCACGCCAACGGCATTGTCCAGATAGTGATCAACACAAAACTTCCGCTGGGCGGCAATGGACAGAAACCAAAGCATGTGACAGCTAGACAGCGAGGCCACAAAAGCTTCCTCCGGGTCGACCGCCGAGGCGTCCGACATGGGCAGCGGAACGACGTGCGGCGATGACGACCCCGGCACCTCCAGCCCGCCGTCAAAACGCAACAGGTGCCTGCGGCTGTAGCGATTCCCCAAAAAGTCCTGTTCGCCCCGGCTCCAGAGTACCTCTGCAACGTACTGTGACATTCAAACTGCTCCTGTAGAAATGACTGATCGTATTAAAATTGGCCTGAAGTCCTCGTGAAATATCAATAGTTTGCTATTGATTTGGAAGTACCCAGGTGATCGATCAGGCCAGAAATTCCAGCCCATGCTTCTGCGCGACAGCCAGAAGCTTCAGCGCCTTGCCACCAACCTACCGTCAAGGCATCTCACCGCCCATACACCCCACACAACCTCGCCAGCCGTTGCGCATGCACCGGTTCCACCTGCCCCCAGGTAAAGCGCCACTCCCAATAGCCCGCGCCCACACCCGGCAGGTTCATGCGGCTTTGGGCATCCAGGCCCAGCACGTCTTGCAAGGGGTGAATGGCGGTGTTGGCCACGCTGGCGCAGGCGGCGCGGATCAGTAGCCAGTGGATGTCGGAATCGGTGTCGGTCTCACTTTTCAGATTCAGGTACTCACGCACATGGTGG
>JANOLC010000460.1:0-10601 GCA_031419575.1 Burkholderiales bacterium
GGTTGAGGCTGTGGCTGTGGCGGTGCCTATGCTGCCACCCTTACTCGCAGCCAAGCCCGATCCTCCAGCGGCGATTACCACTATGTCGGTACCAGTTAAGGCCATTTCGCCCCAGCCTGCTGCAACCCCCAAGTTGCGCGCCACCAATGAAATGGCAATACCAATACCGATACCATCCAAAGCAGACCTGCCTGCCAAGTCACCCCTGGCAGCTACGGGAGCCGCAGTAGCGACTGCCCCGGTACCAGTGCCGGCAATTACTGCGCAACGCCAGTCCGCAGCCCTGGACGCGCTGGCGCAAGCGCAAGGGCTGTGGACGGCGGGTGCCAGAGACTCGGCCACCGAGGTGTTGCGTGAAGCCATTGCTCTGGCCGAGCGACAGGGCTCCGGGGCCAGTGCGGCTTTGGTGCCCTTGGCGCGCGAACTGGCACGTATGCTGATAGCAGAGAACCAAAATGGACAGGCGTTTGATCTGTTAACCCGGCTGGAGCCTGCGCTGTCAAGCCAGGCGGACTTGTGGGCCGTGCGGGGCAACGCCGCCCAGCGCTTGGGTCGTCACCCCGAGGCGGCCAGTGCTTATGCCATGGCCCTGAAGCTGCGCCCTGGCGAGCCACGCTGGATGTTGGGAGCCGCTATTTCGCTGGCAATTCAGGGCCAGCTCGCTGAGGCGGGTGAGTTGACGGAGCAAGTCCGCAGTAAGGGTGCTTTGAGCTCAGAGCTGCGGGCTTACCTGCGACAATTGGGTGTAGTGATCCGGGACTGATTGAGCGCGCAACGCGCTCGCCCCGGCACCTGATCACATTGGCCTAATCCTGCCCAAACCTACTTTTAAGCGCCATCCACCATCCACCATCCAACATGCTCAAGCGAATTCAAGTTAGTCAACTCACGGTTGGGATGCACCTCAAAGAGTTCTGCGGTTCTTGGATGGATCACCCGTTTTGGCGCTCTGGTTTTGTCATCACCGACCCCAAAGATATTGCGACCATCTTGGCCAGCAGCATCAAAGAAGTCTGGATTGATGTCAGCCTGGGACAGGATTTGCCTGCAGGTGAAACTGCGGTTTCGGCGGCTGAGGCTGAGCAGCAGGTTGAAAGCCAGCTGCTAGCAGTGGCAGCCGTCCAGCCAGTCCAGAAAACTGTTAGCGTTCACGAAGAGTTTGCCATGGCCACCCGCATCTGCGCCCAGGGCAAGCAGGCGGTCATGTCCATGTTTCAGGAAGCCCGCATGGGTAACGCCATTGACGCGGTGGGTGCACAAGAAATGGTGCAGTCTATTTCAGAATCCGTCGGGCGTAACCCTAACGCGCTGATCAGTCTGGCCCGCCTTAAAACCGCTGACGACTACACCTACATGCATTCGGTGGCCGTGTGCGCCATGATGGTGGCGCTCGCCCGACAGTTGGGTCTGGACGAAGCGCAAGTGCGCTCAGCCGGGCTGGCGGGGTTGTTGCACGATTTGGGCAAAGCCTTGATGCCCATGAATGTGCTCAACAAACCTGGCAAGTTAACTGATGCTGAGTTTTCCATCATTCGTACCCACCCTACCGAAGGCCACAAAATGCTGCTGGCCAGCCAGGGCGTGGACCCCATCGCCATTGACGTGTGCCTGCATCACCATGAAAAGGTCGATGGCTCCGGCTACCCAGACAAGCTGGTGGGCGAGGGCATTAGCTTGTTTGCCCGCATGGGTGCGGTGTGTGATGTGTACGACGCCATCACCTCCAACCGCCCCTACAAAGCGGGTTGGGACCCGGCTGAATCGCTGAAAAAAATGGCGGAATGGTCCAATGGCCATTTCGACCCCAAGATTTTTCAGGCGTTTGTCAAAAGTTTGGGCATTTACCCGATTGGCTCGCTGGTGCGCCTCACCTCCGGGCGAATTGGCGTGGTGGTTGAGCAGGGTAGCAAGTCGCTCACCATGCCCGTGGTGAAAGTTTTTTTCTCCACCAAGTCTAATATGCGCATCCCGCCGGAAATCTATGATTTATCGCGGGCTGGTGCAACTGAAAAAATTGCGGCCCGCGAAGATCCTGTCAAGTGGCGCTTTCCGGATCTTGATGAGCTGTGGTCTGGTATTGCGGCGAAAATTAAGTAAAAAGTGCTCCAAGTCCCCGTCAACTATCAATAGTTTGCTATTGATACGTGAGCGGGTTTAATGGTTATTGCAGGTCTGGCAGGCTTGTCAGCCGCGCGTGATGGGCATTTCCACCTCTCGCGGGTTCAGGGCGTACTTGCCAAGTTCCAGCTTGGCGATGGCGTTGCGGTGAACTTCGTCCGGACCATCCGCAAAACGCAGTGTGCGGGCTGCCGAATAGCTGTAGGCCAGCGGGAAGTCATCGCACATGCCACCGCCGCCGTGCACCTGCATGGCCCAGTCGATGACCTGGCAGGCCATGCTCGGAGCCACCACTTTGATCATGGCGATTTCATTTTTGGCGACCTTGTTGCCGGCAATGTCCATCAACCAGGCAGCTTTCAGGGTCAACAAGCGGGCCATGTCGATTTTGCAGCGGGCTTCGGCAATGCGTTCCTGGGTCACGGTTTGTGATGCCACGGTTTTACCAAACGCGGTGCGCGAGGAAGCACGGCGACACATCAACTCCAACGCACGCTCGGCCAGGCCAATCAAGCGCATGCAGTGGTGAATGCGCCCAGGCCCGAGGCGGCCTTGGGCAATTTCGAAGCCCCTGCCTTCACCCAGTAATATGTTTGCGATCGGTACGCGGACGTCCTTGAACACAATTTCCATGTGGCCGTGTGGTGCATCGTCGTACCCAAAAACGGTGAGCGGACGCACCACGGTGATGCCGGGCGTATTGGCGGGCACCAGTACCATACTTTGTTGTGAATGGCGCGGGGCTTCAGGGTCAGTCTTGCCCATGGTGATGTAGATGGCGCAGCGAGGGTCGCCTGCGCCCGAGATCCACCACTTGCGGCCATTGATGACGTAGTCGTCACCATCGCGCTCAATGCGGGTTTCGATGTTGGTGGCATCGCTGGACGCGACATCCGGCTCGGTCATGGCGAAGGCCGAGCGAATTTCACCGGCTAGCAGAGGTTTGAGCCAGCGCGCCTTGTTGTCTTCAGAACCGTAACGGGCGATGGTTTCCATATTGCCAGTGTCGGGGGCCGAGCAATTGAAGACCTCGCTGGACCACAATACACGGCCCATGATTTCAGCCAGTGGCGCGTATTCCTGATTGGTCAAGCCACCGCCGTTGTAGCCAGACGCCGTAGCACTGTCTACGGGCAGAAACAAGTTCCACAAACCTGCAGCTTGGGCCTTGGGCTTGAGATTTTCGATAGTTTGCAGCGGTGTCCAGCGCTTGCCCGCCGCTGTGTTGGCTTCAATCTCGGCGTGGTACGCGCCTTCAGCCGGGTAAATGTGCGTGTCCATGAAGGCCTGCAACCGGCCCTGCAGCTCTTTTGTTTTGGGGGAATAGTCAAAGTCCATAGGATCTCCGTGATGAAAATGAAGTGGGGTAACTGGGGTGAGGTGAAGGGGGTTAACCGGGTGAACAATGCAGATTGAATGAGGCTTTAAGCAGCCTGCGCATATTTCCAGGCCAGCTCAGCCAGTGGCCGGGCACCCGCGCCCGAGCTGACGGCTTGCGCGCTAGCCGCCGTACCCGCCTCAACCCGCTTGGCAATGCCTTGCAGGATGGCGGCGATGCGAAACATGTTGTAGGCCAGGTAAAAATTCCAGTCACCTTTGAGGGCATCCGGCGTGGTGAATTTCGTGCGATCCAGGTAGCGCCGGATGTAGTCCTGCTCGCACGGGATGCCCAGGCTGGCGATGTCCACACCACCAATGCCGCGCCCCAGCCCTTGGGGGATATGCCAGGTCATGCAGTGGTAGCTGAAGTCTGCCAGCGGGTGACCCAAGGTCGACAACTCCCAGTCCAGTACGGCAATCACGCGTGGCTCGGAGGGGTGAAACATCAGGTTGTCCAGCCGGTAGTCGCCATGCACGATGCTGACCATGGCTTCCTCGCGCGCCATCGCCGGAATATGTTGGGGCAGCCATTCCATCAAGCGGTCCATCTCCACAATGGGCTGGGTGATGGACGCCACATACTGCTTGCTCCAGCGACCGATTTGCCGCTCGAAATAGTTGCCGGGTTTGCCGTAGCCGCCTAAACCTCGCGCGGCAAATTTGACCGTGTGCAGGGCGGCAATTACGCGATTCATCTCTTCGTAAATAGCGCCACGCTCAGCATTACCCATGCCGGGCAAGCTCTGATCCCACATGACACGGCCCGGCATGAATTCCATGATGTAGAAAGCACGGCCGATGATGGACTCGTCCTCACACAGGCAATACATTTTGGGCACCGGCACGTCGCTGCCCTGCAAGCCGCTCATCACGGCAAACTCGCGCTCCACGGCGTGGGCCGAGGGCAGCAGTTTGGCCACCGGGCCAGGCTTTGCACGCATCACATAACTCTGGCCGGGTGTGATCAGCTTATAGGTGGGGTTGGACTGGCCGCCTTTGAAAGATTCAACGCTAAGCGGCCCCTTGAAGCCCACCAGGTTTTTGTCCAGCCAGTCAGACAGCGCGGGCACGTCGAATCCCTGTTTGTCAGACACGGGTTTTGTGCCGACGAAATGGTCGAAATCACTCATTGTGGGAGTCTCATTTTTTTAGTTATCAGATTCAATGATGTGCATCAAGGCGTCGCGGTCGCGAATCACCAGACCACCGGGCTCGATCCGGATGACCTCTTCCCGCTCCATGGCCTTGAGCTCCTGATTGACGCGCTGGCGCGAGGCACCCAGCAATTGCGCCAACTCTTCCTGGGCCAATTGAAGACTGATGCGCATCTCGGTGGCGCTGGAGAGACTGGGCACGCCGTAGCTGCGCATCAGGTGCATGAGCTGCTTGGCCAGTCGGGCACGCAGCGGCAGGGTGTTGAGATCCTCGACCAGGCCAAATAGCTGGCGAATGCGCCGTGCGTGCAGGCGCAGCATGGCTTCGTACAGCTCGGCGTGCACGGCCAGAATCTTTTTGAAGTCGGCTTTGGCCACACACAAAATGGTGGTGTCGCCATGCGCATAAGCATCGTGCGTGCGCCGATCGCCGTCGAAGATTGCCACATCGCCAAACCAGATGCCCGGCTCCACATACGTCAGCGTGATCTGCTTGCCCGAGATAGATGTAGAACTCACCCGCACCGCGCCGCGTGCGCAGGCAATCCATTCTTCGGGCGGATCGCCACGGGCGGCAATCAGTTCGCCGTCTTTGAAACGTTTCACATAAGCGCATCGAAGAATGTCGTGTCGAAGAGAAGGGGATAGGGTGGAGAACCAGCGACCTGAGTTGATCGCCTCGCGTTCGTCGATGGTAAGAATAGGTTCAAGCATGGGCTGTCTTTTGGGTGACCTAAATTGAATTCATTGTCGTGTGGGAGACGAGGCTCATGCGTCAGGGTTGTCACCTGAGTGTCTAAATTAGGTTGCTACAAAAATAGTAGCTAACTATTTATATTCGACGGGGACTTTAGGGCTTATTTATACCTAATTCTTCCTCAAAGACATATCAAGCACTCATCAAGCGCCGGGTGCTGGCCTGCGCATCCGCAGCGGGTCTACGGGTAACGTGGTGGGCGTTTACCCAGGAAGGCAGCAATGCCTTCACCCGCATTGGCGTGGTGCAGATTCTGCACAAAGTGCGATCGCTCATGTGCCAGGTGCTCATGCAGGCTGTGTTGGTCTGCCCCCGCTAGCAACGCTTTGATGCTGGCCACGGCGTTTGGGGCGCGCTGGTTCAGTTGGTCGGCCAGGGCCAGTGAATTCGTCAGGGCGGTGCCGGGCTCGGTCACGCGGTTGACCACGCCCAGTGTGTGCAGGCGTTCAGCACCTATCCGCTGGCCGCACATCAACAGCTCAGAGGCTAGTTGGCGGGGCAGCGCGCGCGCCAGGCTCCAGCTGCCCCCGCCATCGGGTGACAGGGCAATGTTGCTATAGGCCATCACAAAAACAGCCTCGCGGCTGGCGACCAAGAAATCGCAGGCCAGCGCGACTGAAAACCCCGCGCCTGCCGCTGCGCCTTCGACCGCCGCAATCACCGGCTTGGGGCAGGCCCGAATGGCCTCCACCCAGGCGTGCAGGGCATCAATACTTTGGGCTTGAACGGCAGGTGGCTGCTGGCGGTTGTCTTGCAGGCGCTGCAGGTTGCCCCCGGCGCAAAAATTGCTGCCCTCGCCCGTGAGGATGATGCTGCGGATGTTGGCACTTTGACTGGCATCGCGCAAGGCAGCCATACCGCTGGCGTAAATTTCAGGCCCCAGGGCGTTGCGCATCTCGGGGTTGGAAATGGTCAACACCAGGGTTTGGCCTTGCTGGCTGCGTTTGAGTTCGGTGGTCATGGCTAGTCTTCTTGCTGCATCAGGCTCAGGCCCAGGGCACCGCGACGGCGCAACCACGGGCTGGGACGATAACGTGGGTCGCCATACACGGTTTGCATGTTGAACAGTACTTCCAGCACGCTGGCCGGCCCCAGCAAATTGCCCATGGCCAGCGGCCCCATGGGGTAGCCCAGGCCCAGGGTGACGGCGGTTTCCAGATCATTGGGCGAGCAAATCGCTTGCTGGCAGATGTCAGACGCAATGTTGACGATGGTGGACACCACGCGCTGGCTCACAAACCCGGCGCTGTCGCGAATCACGCTGACGCACTTGCCGTCGCGCGCCATCAGAGCGTGGGCGGCGTTGCGCATGTCGGCACGGGTGGCGGGGTTGGTGGCCAGCACCCGCCGCTTGGTGGTGGCGTCGTCTATCAGCAGATCAATGCCCATGGTGCGCGATGGGTCCAGGCGCTCCACCACGGCCACGGTGGTGACATCAAAGCCCAAAGGCGCCACGAGGGTCAGGGCCAGTTCAGATGGCTGTGCGCCGGTCTCGACAGTGGCACCCAGTTTTTTCAACAGGGCCAGCAGCTCCAGGCGGCGAGCGGCACGGGGAGACACCCAAACCGGCGGCATCTCTTCCACCTCGGGCACGGGTGGCTCAGGCGGTATTTGCGTCAGGCCTTTGTCGTAGCGGTAAAAGCCTTCACCCACCTTTTTACCAAGCACGCCACCCGCCAAGCGTTGGGCAGTGATCACGCTGGGGCGGTAACGCGGTTCTTCAAAATACTGGTGGTAGATGGATTCCATCACCGGGTGTGACACGTCCAGCGCGGTCAAATCCATCAGTTCAAACGGTCCGAGCTTGAAGCCCATTTGGTCCTTCAAAATGCGGTCGATGGTGGCGAAGTCAGCCACGCCTTCACTCACGATACGCAGTGCCTCGGTACCAAACCCCCGCCCGGCGTGGTTGACGATGAAGCCGGGTGTGTCTTGGGCCTGCACGGGGGTGTGGCCCATTTGCCGGGCATAGGCGGTCAGGCGCTCACAGGTGGTGGCGTCCGTTTTCAGACCCGCGATAACCTCCACCACCTTCATCAAAGGCACGGGGTTGAAAAAATGAAATCCTGCCAGCCGCTGGGGGTGTTTGAGTTTGGCGGCAATGGCGGTGACTGACAGCGACGAGGTGTTGCTGGCCAATACGGTATCCGCAGCCACAAGGCCTTCCAACTCAGCAAACAATCCGACCTTGATGTCCAACCGCTCAATAACGGCCTCCACCACCAAGTCGCACACCGCCAAGTCGGCCAGCGACGTGGCGCACTGCAAGCGGGCCTTGAGGTGAGCCGTGGTGTTGGCATCCAGTCGCCCCTTGTCATGCAGGCGGTCCCACTGCGCATACACCGCCGTTTGCGCGGCCTGCGCGGCCCCGACTTGAGTGTCATACAGCAGCACGATGCTGCCAGCCTGCGCTGCAATTTGGGCAATTCCGCGGCCCATGGCACCAGCGCCCACCACACTCATTTTGGTAAATACAGGGTTCATGTTTAGATTATGAATTGAATCGTTTGGGTGAATCGTTCCGTTGGAGGGCCGCGTCATACGGTTGCAAACCCTGATGGTATTTGGCTGCGCTGCTATGGAAACACGGGTGGGGATGCCTTTTTGAGCGAGAATAAACAAAAACTGTGAGAGTTATTGTGGAACTTCGTACAAAATTTTTCGGGTTGCTGCTGCTGGGTGCTGCCGTCAACAGCGGTGCGATGACCCTTGGGCGAGTGCGGGGGGCGGCCATCATCGGGCAACCACTGGACATCACGATTCAAGCGCAGTTGGACCCGGACGAATCTGCGGCCTCTTTGTGTCTGGAAGCCGATGTTTTTCATGCCGATTCCCGCCAGGATGCGTCCCGGGTCAAGGTCACTGTGGATTCCCCGCAACAGGGTCAGGTCGCCAACTTCCGGATTTTTTCGTCGGCGTCTATCGACGAACCCGTTGTCACCATTTACCTGCGCGCCGGTTGCACGCAAAAAATAACCCGCCGCTATGTGTTGCTGGCTGACTTTGCCAGCGAGGTTGCGCCACTGGCCATGGCCCCATCACTGCCCGTTGTTAATCCGCGTGTCACAACTCCGGCTGTAGCGGTTGACAACGGCTCGAGCTGGAGCGGTGTAGCCAACCCGGTTGCAGCCGTTCGACCGGTGGTCAAGCCGGACGCTTCCGCACCGGTTAAAGCGCCTCCCAAGCCCAAAGCCCCAGCCGCTGACAAGCCCGTTGTGAAGCGGGTAGAGGCCAAAGCGCCGGCCCCCGCAGCATCCGCAGCCAAAGACAAAGAGCCTGTTGAAGAAAAACACACGGCAGGTCGCACTGCCGGGCAGTCGCGCTTGAAGCTCGATCCCCTTGTCATGCTGGCAGAGCGCGTGGCCAGTTTGGAGTCATCATCCAGCGTGCCCGCCGTTGAAGTGCTGCGCGAATCGCAAAAAATGGAGTCACTGGAAAGCAGCGTCAAAGCCCTGTTGGCATTGGCAGCCAAAAACGAAGCCAACCTGCTGGACATGAAAATGCGCCTTCAAAAGGCCGAGTCAGACCGCGTACCAGCCGAATGGGTCTATGGTTTGATTGCACTGCTAATTGCCTGCATTGGCGCAGCCATCTTCATGTGGACGCGGTTGCGCGGCAATGCCCGTCGTGCCGAAAAAGATGAGTGGTGGTCGGCGTCAGGTCGCGCGCCTTTGCCCCCAGGTGGTTCGGCCGGCAATGCCAGCCGGTTTGCCACCAGCGGTGTGGGCAGTGCCACGTCCCAAGGGGCACCATTGGCATCGCAAGGGGCAGGCTTGGCCAAAATGCCGGATGACCCGGCCTCAGAAATGGATGTCAGCCTGGTCGAAATGAGCGAGTCCAACTTTGACAACCTCATGCAATCCAGCAAGTCCCACAGTGCATTGCGCAAGGGCCCACTGCCGCCACCCGTCCCCAACCTGTCCACGCAAGTGCAGCCACTGGATGTGGTGCGTTCCATCAACTCGGAACAGTTGTTTGACGTCAGGCAGCAAGCCGAGTTTTTTGTGTCACTCGGTCAAACCGATCAGGCGGTTCGAATTCTTGAAAACCGCATTAGCGATAACGGCGAATCCAGTCCGTTGATTTACCTCGATTTGCTCAAAATTTTCTACACGCTGGGCCTGAAGACGGATTTTCGCCAGTTCCGCGAAGACTTCAATTTGTTATTCAACGGTCGGGTGCCGGAGTTCACCAGCTTCAAAGACGAGGGTAAGTCACTGGAAGACTACCCACACATCTTGGCCCATATCACCGCGCTGTGGTTTAAGCCCAATGTGCTCAAGGTGATTGAGGCCTCCATCTATCGAGACCCACTGGACGACAAAAGCCCACCGTTTGACTTGGCTGCTTTCCGTGACCTGCTGTTGCTGCACGCTATTGCGCAGACCAACTTCAACCCTGATGCGGTGTTGTCCCGCCCCATGCCGCTGACGGTGACACCACCATCTACCGAAGGTGGCTTGAAGACGCAAGCTGGCTTCGCCCGCGTATCGGCACCGGCTGCACCGGCGTTGGTAGATTTGGAGCTGGATCTTGACCTGTCTGACTTGGAGTTTTCAGTACCAGTGCCAAGCCCCACACCGGTCGCTCGACCTGCTGTAGCCACACCGGCCACGGGCGCCGAGGTCAGTTTGCCGAAGGTGGACGATAACCTGCTGAATTTTGACCTGCCTGACACAGGAAGCAGCTTTTCACTGCCCAAGCCTAAAAACTGAAGCGCTTAAAACGCGCCCCAAAAAAGGAGCCTTTTAAGCTCCTTTTTTTGAGTCCGTGCCTGCTGGGTGCGAATGTGTGTGGGAAGGTTTGGGAGCCTGGGTGGGACAACTGCGAATCACAACAATCAACGACAACTACCGGCGCACCTGCAAGGCGCCCGGATTCACGATGTTGGTGGGTGTGCCTTTGATGAAGTTGATGACATTGTCGAATGCGGCACCAAAGTACATCTCATAACTTTCTTGCTCTACATAACCAATGTGTGGTGTGCAAATGCAGTTTTCCAGTCTGAGCAGGGCGTGGCCTTGCAGAATCGGCTCGTTTTCAAATACGTCAATAGCCGCCATGCCGGGGCGGCCCCGGTTGAGCGCGCTTAGTAGCGC
This sequence comes from Burkholderiales bacterium, assembly GCA_031419575.1. GTDB lineage: Bacteria > Pseudomonadota > Gammaproteobacteria > Burkholderiales > Burkholderiaceae_C > JANYCG01. The sequence goes on from JANOLC010000460.1 coordinate 10,509, forward strand.
ATCCGGCTCAATCAGCTCGGCACGTGATGTGTTCACCAGTAAGGCCGTGGGTTTCATAAGCGCCAAGTCCTCGTGCTTGACGATACCGGCGGT
>JANOLC010000461.1:0-4814 GCA_031419575.1 Burkholderiales bacterium
GTGGTCAGCCCCAAGGGCATGCCAACCTACCCCGACTTTTTGCACGGTGTGACGAGCGCGCTAGACCATGTGCGCAAGCACCACGAAGGTAATGTGTTGATCGTCTCCAGCGGCGGGCCGATTGCTACCGCTGTGGGGCACGTTTTGGGCACCACGCCTGAGACGACGATTGAACTGAATCTGCGCATTCGCAACAGCGCCGTCACCGAACTGGCTTTTACCCCCAAGCGCCACATGCTGGTGACCTACAACACCTTGCCGCACCTGGATTCTGCCGAGCACGCGGCGTGGGTCACCTACGCGTGACCAGGCGCATTGATCAAAGCCACACGCCGCTGTGCGGCATTTGAATCGTCTGTGATGGGCTGCTGGGCAGTACAAAAGACTCCAATATCAAGCTGAGCACGGTCACAAAAATGCTGGCAAAAAAGGCCGTCCAAAAGCTCGACACCCTGAACCCCTTAACCAACCGCGCCACGCCCAACACCATCAGCGCGTTGATCACCAGCAGAAAGAATCCGAACGTCACCAAAGTCAACGGCAAGGTCAACACAATCAGAAGCGGCTTGACGATGGCGTTGGCAAACCCCAGCAACAGGGCTGAGACGATGAGCGAGCGGGTGCCGGCAAACTTGATGCCATTGAACAAGTGGCTGGCCACCCAGAGCGATACCGCAGTGATGGCCCAATGCAGCAAGAAGGGCATTAAATTGTCAAACATGGGGAGAAATATGTGGGCGAGTTGGCAAAATAAACACTCCGTTTTTAATAGCAAACTATTGAATATTGACGGGGACTAGAACATCTTTTTATCTTGAGAACTGGTCGGAACGGTCAACTTGGGCCGGTTGGAGAGGGTGCTCAAAGGCAATTGGCCCAGCTCGATCAGCAGCTTCGCCAGACTGCGCCCCGCCGCGTTAACCAGGGCGTGACCCTTTGCCTCTGTGGCGGCTTGCGCATTACCCACCGCACCGGCTGGGTTGTAGTCCTGAATCTGCCAGCCCAGTTTGGCGCTTTTGCCGTTGCCAAGAATTGGGAACTGGGCGGCCCGGTCTTGTGAGGTTGAGACAAAGTTGAGCGCTCGCGCCATGTCCACATGGGCTGGGTCCAGCGCCAGCATCATCGACGTTTCAACCTCACCCGCGTGGATACCAAAACGGTGTTCTTCTGCACTGAACTGCGCGTTCAAATCCTGGCCCTGCTCATCGAGCAACGGCAGGTTGAACCAGCTCACGCTGTACACCAGCATATTGAGACGCGAGCGTAAATCACGCGCCACAATGTCCATCACGCTGACTTGGCCGCCGTGCGAATTGAACAGCACCAGCTTCTTGATGCCCGCTGCCGCCACCGACTCGCCAATGTCCGTCCACAGACGAGTGATGGTCTCGCTTTTGAGCGTGAGCGTGCCGGGGAAGCGGTCATGCTCGGGGCTGAAACCCACGGCCTGCGTGGGCAAGAACAACACCGTCACATCGTCAGGCAGGTGCGGCAAGCAAGCAGCCACCAGGCCATCAACCAGCACCGTGTCCACACTCACCGGCAAGTGCGGGCCATGCTGCTCGGTCGCGGCCACGGGCAGCACGGCAATGGTGCGCTCAAGGTCAAGCTGTGCAAATTCCAGCGTGGTCAGGTCGGCCCAAAATCTTGATTTGAGTGGCGGTTGAGGTTGGAATTGAGATGGCATTGTCATGGTTTTACCCTGAAATAGATGCGGCACAAGCCGCAACGCAGGCGGTCTCAGAATGTCGATTTTGGCGTACCGTCAGTGCCCCGGCTTTGGGCGCCTGGGGCACTAAGCGGGGCAACAAACCTTGTAACGCTTTAGGGTTGGCGCGCGCGCCACTGGCCACGTAGTCGGCTAGCAAGGTTTGTCGCACCAGAAATGCAGGCAAGTGACGATGCGCGCTGAGGTGTTCAAACAGCGCGTCCACCAGCGCCTCGGGCGTCAAGCGGCTGGTCATTTCAGTGGATTGCCACAGCCAGTCGGCGAAATCAAGAAAAGCCTGAAATGCGGATTTTCCTTGCAGCAGCAGCGCCAGCGTCCGGGCAAATCGCCCCGAGTTGGCAACCAAGTCCCAGTAGCGCGCCAGCCGGGTAAACCGTTGCATGTCGGCCGCACTCACCGCACCGGTTTGCTGCACGGTATAGGGCGGCAACGCGTCATAGACCATGCCAAATTCGAGGGTATGGCGGGCAATGGGCGTGCCACGCAGACGCTTCAGAATGCCGAGCTGAATTTCATGCGGCTTCAGGGCGTGCAGGCGGTCAAAGCCGAGGGCAAAACTGGCTAGCGTTTCACCCGGCAGGCCGAAGATCAAGTCCGTATGCAGATGCGCGTTGGATTCGTTGACCAGCCAGTGAAGGTTGGCCGTGGTTTTGTCGTTGTCCTGCCTGCGGGAGATGCGTTGCTGCACGTCGACGTTGAAGCTCTGGATACCGACTTCAAACTGCAAGACGCCAGGCGGGAACTTGGCGATCATGTCTTTCAAACGGTCAGGCAGATGATCAGGAATAACTTCAAAGTGAACAAACAGACCACCCACCCGTTCGGGCTGAGCTTCATCGCTGCCTTGGGGCAAACGATCCAGGAAGAACTGCAAAATCCGCACCGACGCGTCTATCTTCAAGTTGAAAGTGCGATCTACAAATTTGAAGTTGCGCGCGCCGCGCTCGTACAGCGTGGTCAGCTCGGCCAGAAACGCAGTCAGATCAAACGCCCAGGCGGTTTTGTCCAGTGAACTCAGACAGAACTCGCATTTGAACGGGCAACCGCGCGAGGCCTCCACATACAGCAGGCGATGCGCTAAATCAGCATCTGAATACTCGGCGTAAGGCAGCGTGATCTGTTCCAGTGGCGGCTGCTCGCCCACGATGATTTTCATCAACGGCTGCGGACCATGCAACAAGGCGCGACACAGCTTGGGGAAACTCACATCGCCCCAGCCGGTGATCACAAAGTCGACCAGACGCACGATGTTTTGCTGATCGACCTCATGACTGACCTCGGGGCCACCCAGGATGATTTTGAGGCCGGGGCGCTGCTGCTTCAGCAAACGCACCACCTCGCAGGTCTGTGTCACGTTCCAGATATAGACGCCGAAACCGATGATTTGAACGTTGTCCGGCGCGGGTTCACCGAGGCTTGCCAGTAACTCGTCGACCACCTCTTGCGGCTTGCGTGCAATCGTGAACTCACGCAAGGCCGTGTGGGCTTTCAAGTCGCCCATGTTGGCCATCAGATAGCGCAGGCCCAGCGAGGCGTGGATGTATTTGGCGTTGAGGGTGGCCAGGAGGATGGAGGGCATATAAATTGACTCGCCTGATCACTCGTTTAATCACTTGCGTAAAGTAATGCAATCACCTGGCGCAACTCCTGTGCTGCCGCCATGTCGATCTTGCCCACAGTACGCGTCAAGCGCGACTTGCTCACGGTTCGGATCTGGTCAACCGCAATCTCGCTGGCCACACCATCACACAGGCACGCCACGCGGCTGGCCCAGTGCGGATGCAACTGGCTGGTGAGCGGGCAAACGACGACGGTCTCAAGCCGATGGTTCATGTCGTCCGGGCTGACCACGACCACGGGCCGTGTTTTGGCGATCTCACCGCCCCGTGCTGGGTCAAGTTGTGCCCAGTACAAACCGTATCGCGAAATTTTTGCTGCCGCTTTCGGCATTGTTTTTGCCTTCGCAATTACCACTTCACAGTCTCCAACCCGTCGGATGCCAGCGCATCCAGATCACCCCAGTCTTCGGCACCGGCGGCTTGCTCCCGCGCCATCTCTGCAAAGGTCTGCTTGAGCGATGCTTTGGTGGAGGTTGACCCGCGCAGCAGCAAGCCCTCGGGGCGTTCCTCTATCGTGATCTGATCGGCCATGCCGTAGCGGCGCAAAAGTGCCTGAGGCAAGCGCACGCCCCGCGAGTTGCCAATGGCGATGAGCTTGAGGGGTTGAAGGGATGGGGCAGTGGGCATGGCGGTCTCTATTCAGTAATTACTGTAATTACATTTTAGATTAAACTTGCTCGGCGAATGTATACCTTGGCGCATTGGAGATCGTTGATGTGGATGTCGCGGACATCGGCAGCCCGTAGAAAATGGCGGGCCGGAACTTTGGCGGGTGGCTTGGCTCCTAACCTTGCAGCCGGCATTGTCCGGCTTTAAGAATCAACTTCACCACTTGCGCCTCACTCCTTGCAACCCTGATTTGCGTTTTATGCCTCTTCCCGAACTTCCCCGACTATTTCCCCGGTCTTTTTTGCACCTATGGATTGCTACGTTATTCATAGCATTTTATTCAATATCCACGGGGACTTCAGCCCAAAATAATTCTAACTCTGTCATTACTACCGACCAAGTGCGTGCCGAGCTGATGGCCCACGCGCCCGACGGTGCCGACGCCGGCAAAACCGTCTGGGTCGGCCTGCAACTGGCACATCAGCCGCAGTGGCACACCTACTGGAAGAATTCTGGCGATTCCGGCCTGCCCACGGTGCTGAACTGGACGCTGCCTGCGGGCGTGACAGCGGGCGACATTGCCTGGCCCACGCCGCACAAAATCAACATCGGCACTTTGGCCAACTACGGTTTTGAGGGTACGGTGCTGCTGCCAGTGCCGCTCGTCATCACCAAAGACTTCAAGCCGTCGCTGCTGGGCAACGATGTGGAGGTCAAACTCAAGGCCACGTGGCTGGTGTGCCGCCAGGCGTGCATTCCGCAAGAAGGCGAGTTTGCGCTGAAGATTCCGGTGAAAGGCTCAACCGGCATCAAATCGGGTGTGTTCAATACCGCGTTTGCCGCGCAACCCAAGCCAG
>JANOLC010000462.1:0-20298 GCA_031419575.1 Burkholderiales bacterium
TGAGCGACCCGGGTGCCGCCAATGACTGGTTTCGCCTGCGCCATGAAGTCGCGCTGACCCCCGAAGCCATCGTGCACCAGGCCGAAGCCGCCCGCGAGAAATATGGCTTCAACGACTTCAAGCTCAAAGGTGGCGTGCTGCGCGGTGCCGAAGAAATCGAAGCGGTCACCGCCCTGCACGAGCGCTTTCCGCAAGCCCGCGTCACGCTCGATCCCAACGGTGGCTGGCTGCTGAAAGACGCGATTGCGCTGATGCGCGACCTGCGCGGCGTGGTGGCTTATGCCGAAGACCCGTGCGGTGCCGAAGGCGTGTATTCGGGGCGTGAAGTGATGGCGGAATTCCGCCGTGCCACTGGCCTGCCCACGGCCACCAACATGATTGCCACCGACTGGCGACAACTCACCCATGCGCTCTCGCTGCAAAGCGTGGACATTCCGCTGGCTGACCCGCATTTCTGGACCATGGCCGGGTCAGTGCGGGTGGCCCAAACCTGCCGTGATTGGGGCCTGACCTGGGGCAGCCATTCCAACAACCATTTCGACGTGTCACTGGCCATGTTCACCCACGTGGGGGCTGCTGCGCCGGGCCGCGTCACGGCGATTGACACCCACTGGATCTGGCAAGACGGTCAACGTCTGACCCAAGACCCGCTGCAAATTGTGGGCGGCCACGTGCAGGTACCCAAAAAACCGGGCCTGGGGGTGGAATTGGACATGGTTGAAGTGGAAAAAGCCCATCAGCTCTACAAACAACACGGCCTGGGCTCACGCGACGATGCCACGGCCATGCAGTACCTGGTGCCGAACTGGAAGTTCGACCCCAAGCGGCCCGCGATGGATCGCTAGCCCCCGTTATTCAGTCCAATCACCCCCATCACTCATTTCGGAGAATCTATATGTCAAAACGCCGTCTAGTCCTCGCCACCATGGCGCAGGCAGCTATCATTTTTGCAGCATCCGTCAGCCCCGTGCTGGCCCAGTCTGACTACCCCAGCAAGCCGGTGAAGATCATCGTGCCGTTCCCGGCAGGCGGCACCAGCGATGTGATGGGCCGCTTGGTGGCTGAAGAGCTGGGCAAAGTCCTCAAGCAGCCGTTTGTGGTTGAAAACGTGGGCGGTGCGGGCGGTGTGATCGGGACTGAGCGAGGTTCCAAGGCAGCGCCGGATGGCTACACCATCATTCAAACGGGGGTTGGCCAAAACGCCGTGGCCCACGGGCTGGACCCCAACCTCAAGTACAACTCTTTGACTGATTTTGTGCACATCTCGCAAGTGCATTCCGGCCCCAACGTGCTGGTAGTGCACCCCAGCACCCCGTTTAAAACAGTCAAGGAACTGGTTGACTTTGCCAAGGCCAACCCCGGCAAGCTTGACTACGGTTTCACCCCTGCAGCGTCTGGTCATATGGCGATGGAGCTGTTCAAGCAAACATCCGGTATCTACATGCTGGGCATTCCCTACCGGGGCGGTGGCCCGATGATGACGGACATCTTGGGCGGCACCATCAAGCTGATGTTCATCAACCAGGACGTGGCCCTGCAGCATGTCAAGGCCGGCAAATTGCGCCCCCTGGCGGTGTCCAGTGCCCAGCGCAACCCGCTCTACCCCGATGTACCCACCATTGCCGAATCGGGCTACAAAGGGTTTGAAGCGCTGTCGTGGTCGGGCATGTCAGTTCCCAAAGGCGTGCCCCAGCCCATCGTTGACAAGTTGGATGCGGCCATGACCCAGGTGCTCAACTCCGCCTCGTTCAAGCAGCGTCTGGAATCACAAGGTTTTGTGGTGCCCGCAGCGGGCTCCAAGGCCTACGCCGCCTTTGTCGCGAGTGAATTGCCGCGCTGGACCAAGGTGATCAAGACGGCGGGCATCAAGGCTGATTGAATCGACCGTGAAGATGACCAACCACAACGTGAAGACCGCCGCCAACGCCAGCTCTGCCGACCGCATCACCCGGGTGCGCGTATCGTCTTGCTACCTGCCGCTGGCCACCCCCATCAGCGATGCCAAAGTGCTGACCGGCCGCCAAAAGCCCATGACTGAAATCGTCATTCTGTTTGCCGAGATCGAAACTGAGGGCGGCCACCAGGGCCTGGGCTTCAGCTACTCCAAGCGGGCCGGTGGCCCCGGCCAGTTTGCCCACGCCAAAGAGCTTGCTCCGGTGCTGATTGGCGAAGACCCCAGCGATATTGGCAAGCTGTGGGACAAGCTCTGCTGGGCGGGTGCTTCGGTGGGGCGCAGCGGCATGGCCACGCAGGCGATTGGTGCGTTTGATGTGGCCCTGTGGGACCTGAAAGCCAAGCGCGCCAACCTGTCGCTGGCCAAGCTGCTGGGCGCGTACCGCGACTCGGTACGCTGCTACAACACCTCGGGCGGGTTTTTGCACACCCCCATTGACCAGCTGATGGTGAACGCCTCGGCATCTATCGCGCGCGGTATTGGCGGCATCAAGCTCAAAGTTGGCCAACCTGATGGTGCGCTGGACATTGCCCGCGTGACTGCCGTGCGCCAACATTTGGGTGATGCCGTGCCGATCATGGTCGATGCCAACCAGCAGTGGGACCGGCCCATGGCCCAGCGCATGTGCCGCATCTTTGAGCAATTCAACCTGGTGTGGATTGAGGAACCGCTGGACGCCTACGACCATGAGGGCCACGCTGCGCTGGCCGTGCAGTTCGACACCCCCATTGCCACCGGCGAAATGCTGACCAGTGCTGCCGAGCACGGCGACCTGATTCGCTACCGTGCCGCCGACTACCTGATGCCTGACGCACCCCGTGTGGGCGGCATCACGCCGTTCCTGAAAATCGCGTCACAAGCCGAGCACGCAGGCCTGATGCTGGCCCCGCACTTTGCGATGGAGCTGCACGTGCACTTGGCGGCCGCCTACCCGCGGGAGCCCTGGGTAGAGCATTTTGAGTGGCTGGAGCCGCTGTTCAATGAGCGCATTGAAATTGCGAACGGCCGCATGTTGGTCCCCAAGCGACCGGGCTTGGGGCTGAGCTTGAGCGAGCAGGCCAAGGTGTGGACGCGGGAGTCCGTGGTGGTGACGCAAACACATTAGCGTTCACGGCTCAACGGGTTGATCGTGAAGCGAATGGCCGACGCGCTCAATTTAATTGCTTTGCCGGAAATTCCGTATGGTCTCCAGCAGAGCGGCTAGCAACGGCGAGCGCTCAGATTTCAAGTAGTAGCAATGCAGGTCCATGAATGCATTGGGTTGCCCCTTCAAGGGGCGGCAAACTAAATTATGGAGCTGTAAGTTGCGCATGGACTCGGGCACAAACAAGGTGCCCATGCCACAGGACACCATCATGGCCGCGGTCACCACGTCAGGCGCAAGTTGCGACACCCTGGGCTCAAAGCCGCTTGCGCGGCAAAGATCAAGCGCCACATTGGCCAATTGCGACAGCGGTGCCGCCTGCATGATCATCGGCTCATCGCGAAGGTCTTGCATAGTGATCGTTTTTTTTGCCGCGAGGCGGTGGCTCTGGTGCAATGCGACCAGTAGGCGCTCCCGCGCCACCAGTTCGATTGCGATGTCAGACTCGTTGGGCAACATGCGCTCGAACACCAGCAGCACGCGACCCTGACGCAGTGCGGTCACCTGAGCCGGTGTTTGGTCATGGTGTAGCACCAGTTTCACCTGAGGGTGGGTTTGCCCAAAACCCGATAGCAGGCGCGGCAGCACGTCAAACATGGCGGTGCCAAAAACGCCAATGTCCAGCCTACCAATCTGACCCTTGCCCGCCAGTTGTGCTCGCTCGGTAGCCTGATCGGCCAGCCCGCAAATACTGCGGGCATCCTTCAACAACGCCTCCCCGGCCTGGGTGAGATCGACACCACGCGGCGTGCGGGTGAAGAGCTGTACGCCCAGGTCGTTTTCCAGCGCATGAATCTGACGCGTCAACGGTGGCTGCGACAAGTGCACCCGCACGGCAGCGCGGCCAATGTTGCGTTCTTCGGCAACAGCAATGAAGTTTCTAAGCTGGCGGATGTCCATGGATACTCCATACCGAAACGGTATTGAAAGAGCTCAATTATGAATTGGACGGCATAGCCGGGCAACTTTAAAGTTTGTCCCATTGAAGCCCTTGCCAACGAGTCGAGGGCTATTGGATGCAACCCGACCGGAGATACAAACGATGCTCAAACCGATTGAAAATGCAGCGCGAGAACGCAAAACCTTGGGCGGACTGTGGCGCTTCGCCGTGGATGCCGACGGGTGCGGCCGAAAGCAGTGCTGGTGGCGCGCGTCGCTTGCCGAATCTGGGGCCATATCAGGCACGAGGATGCGCGACATCGCTGTGCCCGCCAGCTACAACGACCTATTTCCTGAAGCTGCCATTCGCGACCATGTGGGCGACGTTTGGTACCAGACCGAGGTTCGCGCCTCTGCAGCTTGGTTGGATCAGCGTGTTGTCTTGCGTTTCGACGCTGCCACCCACCGTGCAACGGTCTGGCTGGACGATGTGGAGGTGATGCGCCATGAAGGCGGCTACACCCCGTTTGAAGCTGATGTCACGCACCTTCTTGAATCCGGCAAAAACCACCGCTTGACCGTGTGTGTCAATAACGAGTTGCATTGGCACACGATTCCTCCGGGGCGCGTGATCACCCTGGCCGACGGGCGCAAACGCCAGCAGGTGTTTCATGACTTCTTCAACTATGCAGGCTTGCACCGCCCCGTGTGGTTGTACTGCACGCCCAAGACCCACATTGAAGACGTCACGGTTGTGACGAATTGGGCTAAAGACAAGGGTACTGACACGGGTACGGGCACCGTTGATTTCAAGATTGAGATCAACAGTGACAGGTCGGCCAATATGACAACCCGCACAACAACCCGAGTAAGCCTTCGCGACGCACAGGACCGTGAAGTTGGCAGCGCTGACAGCCTCAGCGGCCGCATCACCGTGCTAAACGCCACACCTTGGCAGCCGGGTAATGCCTATCTCTACACGCTCGACGTGGAGCATGGCAACGATCGCTACAGCCTAGCGGTCGGCCTGCGTTCCATCGAAGTGCGGGATGCCCAATTCTTGATCAATGGCACCCAGTTTTACTTCACCGGCTTTGGCAAACACGAAGACAGCGCCGTGCGCGGCAAGGCCCATGACGATGCGCTGATGGTGCACGACTTTGCGCTGCTGGGCTGGGTAGGTGCCAACTCATTTCGTACCTCGCACTACCCCTACGCCGAAGAAGTGCTCGACTTCGCAGACGCCCAGGGCATCGTCGTCATCAACGAGACCGCCGCTGTGGGCATGAACATGGAGGTCGCCCGAATACTGGCAGGTTCAAAGGACTTGCCTGAAGAGTTGTACAGCGAAGACGCCATCTCGTCGCGCACCCAGGCAACGCACTTGCAGGCAATTCGCGAGTTGGTTGCGCGTGACAAGAACCACGCCTGTGTGGTGATGTGGAGCATCGGCAATGAACCCGATCTGCGCCCCAAAGGGTCAGGTGAATATTTCGCGCCTTTGCTGGCGGCCACTAAACAGCTCGACCCGTCGCGCCCGGTGACGCTGGTCAACGTCATGATGGTGGGCCCCGAGCAAGACACAGTGGCTCATCTGCAAGATGTCATTTGCCTAAACCGTTACTGGGGTTGGTACGCTGAAGGTGGTGACTTGGTGGCGGCCGAGCAGGGCCTGGAGGCCGACCTGAAAGCCTGGGCTGCCAAACACCCTGGCAAGCCCATCGTTATTACCGAATACGGCGCAGACACCATGCCTGGCCTGCACAGCATCGCCCCATTGATGTGGAGCGAGAGTTACCAAAGCGAGTTGCTGGCCATGCATGGCCGCGTGTTTGATCGCATTCCCGCCGTGGTGGGTGAGCACGTCTGGAACTTCGCCGATTTCGCCACCTCGCAAGGCACCATGCGTGTAGGCGGCAACAAAAAGGGCGTGTTCACCCGGGAACGCCATCCCAAGGCCGCTGCCCATGTGCTGCGCCAGCGCTGGCTGGCACTTGCAGCCGCCAAGGTCCCATGAGGCCACCTGAGGCCTATTGAGGTTCAAACCCATCGCGTCCCAACCAAATTTTCAAAACCATAAGGAGACAAACCCATGAAAACTTTCAACCTGACTCAAATCGCCCTCTCAACCCGCGTTGCGACCGCCATCGCCCTGTCTTGCGCCTTGGTCAGTGGCGCTGCCAGGGCCCAGGAACAATCGGTAGAAGTGCTGCACTGGTGGACCACGGGCGGCACCGCTGCCGCTGCTGCCAAACTCAAGGAAGCGGCAACCGCCAAAGGGGTGGTCTGGAAAGATGTGGCGGTGGCTGGCAACGAAAACCAACGCACCTTGCTGCGCACCAAAGTCATGAAGGGCGACGCGCCTGGTGCTGCCCAGATCACCACCGACCTGGAGCAATTTGCCGACCAGCGCGACAAACTATTCAACCTGAACGAGATCGCCAAGGAACAAAACTGGGATGGGGTCTTGCCGAAAGTGATTCAGGACTACGTGAAGGCCGGCAGCGGTAATTATGTTGGTGTGCCGCTGGACGTGCACCGCTTGAGCATCCTATTCACCAGCAAGACCGCCCTGAAAAAATTGGGTGCCACTGAATCGCCCAAATCCTGGGACGAGTTCTTCGTGCTGGCCGACAAAGCCAAGGCGGCCGGCATCACACCCTTCGCCTGGGGCAACAACATGGTCATCGGCATCGCATTTGACCAAGTGGCCTTCAGCGTGATGGGCGCGCCGGCTTACAAAAAGGCATTTATTGACAACGACGAAGCCACGCTCAAAAGCCCGGCCATGGCTAAAAGCTTTGAGATCTTTCGGCGCCTGGCCAATTACGCCGACAAGAGCGCGCTGACCAAGAAGTGGAACGAGGGAACCCAGAGTGTCATCGCTGGCGAAACCTTGTTCCAAGTCATGGGCGACTGGGCCAAAAGCGAATTCATTCGCGCCGGCCAAAAACCCGACGTCGATTTCTTGTGCGCAGCGACACCCGGCAGCGCGGGCAGCATGAACTTCAACACTGACGCCTTTTTGTTCTTCAAAACCCGCGTTGACAACAGCAAGGCACAGCTGACCCTGGCCCGCGCCTTGATGGACAAGCAGACGCAGGAGACCTTCAACATCGCCAAAGGCTCGGTGCCCGCTCGCATGGACATCGACATGACTAAATTTGACGACTGCTCCAAACGCACCCACGCCGAATTCAACGCCGCAGCCAAAGCCAACACCCTGGTGCCCTTCCAGGGAATGGAGAAGCCAGCTGGTCGTTACGCGGCGATGAATGACGTGGCCATCGAGTTTTTCACCAAGACTGACATGACGGCGCAGCAGGGGGTGGACAAGATGATCAGCGCCTCCAAAAACAATTGATGCCGCGTAGACGGCTGACCGACTGAACCAACAAAAGGGGACACCGCCCATGTCAATCCAAAACCCGACACTGGCTGCGCGGCTGGATCGCTGGCTGCCGCAGCTGGTGGTGTCGCCCGCCTTTGCCATCAGCGTGTTGTTCTTCTACGGCCTGTCGGTGTGGATTGGCGCGTTGTCCCTCACCAGTTCCACTGCCAATATTAATTGGAACTGGGTCGGTTTTTCGCAGTATGTGCGGCTGTTTGGGGATGAGACCTGGTGGGTCGCAGTGCGCAATCTGCTCAAGTTCTTGCCGCTGACCATCGGCTTGCCGCTGATCCTCGGTGCCTTGCTGGCGATCTTGCTGGACCAGAAAATCCGCGCCGAGGGTGCCCTGCGCACCCTGTTCCTCTATCCGCTGGCGCTCTCATGGATCGTGGCCGGAACCCTGTGGCGCTGGATGCTGGCACCCGACGTGGGCATCCAGGCCTTCCTGCGCAAACACGGGTTCGAAAACGCCAGCTTCGACTGGATTGTGAACGCCGACTTTGCGATCTACGCTATCGCTTTAGTGGCCGTCTGGCACTCTACCGGCTTTGTGATGGCCATGTTTATCGCCGGCCTGCGCGGTATTGACGACTCCATCATCAAGGCCGCGCGCATTGACGGTGCCAGCATGCCCCGGGTGTACTGGAGCATCATCTTGCCGGCCCTGCGCCCCACCGTCTTCAGTGCCCTGCTGATTCTGCTGCCCGCCATGATCAAGACCTATGACCTGGTGGTGGTGCTGACCCAGGGCGGTCCGGGCAACGCCAGCATATTGCCCGCCTATTTCATGTTCGACCGCTTTTTCACCCGTGACCAGATGGGCCTGGGCTCAGCGGCGGGCACCATCATTTTGATGACCTGCGTGGCCATCGCCGTGCCCTACATCGTGCTGGAACTCAAGAGGCAACGCCATGAAAACTGAGCTCAATGCGGGTCGCCTCGCGATCTACGCCTTTCTGGCGCTGGCGCTGTTCTTCTTTTGCCTGCCCGCGTGGTTCGCGCTGGTGAATTCATTCAAACCGCTGGATGAAATTTATGCGGGCAACGTGTTTGGCTTACCCCAGCGCTGGACGCTTGAGGCCTGGAGTAAAACCTGGAGCAAGGCCTGCACTGGCGCGCCGGAATGCAAAGGCTTGTCGCAATACTTCGTCAACTCCCTGCTCGCCGTTGTGCCTGCCACGGCCATCGGCACCTTATGGGGCTGTTTGAACGGCTATGTGCTGGCCAAGTGGCGCTTCAAGGGCAGCGAAGGCGTGTTGTTCGTGTTGATGTTCGGCAGTTTCATACCGATTGGCTTGTTCCTGTTTCCCCTGACCGTGATTTTTGACCGCATGGGGCTTTCCACGTCATTGGCGGGCTTGGTAACGGTGTACGTCATCTACAGCCTGCCGACCGCCCTATTTTTTCGCAATTATTTTGTCGGGTTTCCCGGCGAACTGATCAAGGCGGCACGTATCGACGGCGCGGGCATGTTGCGCATCTTCTGGAGCATTGCCTTGCCCACCGCGCGGCCGATTCTGATGGTGGTGGTGATCATGTCTTTCACCAACATCTGGAACGACTTCCTGTTCGCCTTGGTGCTGGCACCGTTTGACAGCCAGACCGTGACGGTGGGGCTGAACAACCTGATCAACGTGGTGGAGGAGCGCGCTGAATACAACGTGCACATGGCCGGCGCGCTGATTGCAGCGTTGCCGACCACCATCGTCTACATCTTGGCAGGCAAACATTTTGTTCGGGGCTTGACCTCCGGCGCAGTGAAAGGTTAAGGGGCATACACCATGGCGAGTTTGACAATTGAAAACGTGCACAAGCGTTACGGCACTGTGCCTATCCTCCGGGGCATCGACCTGTCGATTGCCGATGGCGAATTTCTGATTCTGGTCGGGCCCTCGGGTTGTGGCAAATCCACGTTGCTGAGCATGATTGCCGGGTTGGACGACATCAGCGAAGGGCAAATCCGCATTGGTGACCGTGTGGTCAACGATGTGTCGCCCAAAGACCGCGACATTGCCATGGTGTTCCAGAGTTATGCCCTTTACCCCAGCATGACGGTGCGCGAGAACATTGAGTTCGCGATGAAAATGAAAAAGGTGCCCGCCGCTGAGCGCGCCGCCACTGTAGACCGTGTGGCCAAGATGCTGCAAATGGACGCCTTGTTAGATCGCCGCCCAGCGCAACTCTCGGGTGGGCAGCGCCAGCGCGTGGCTATGGGTCGTGCCTTGGCGCGCAACCCGGCCATCTTTTTGTTTGACGAACCCTTGTCCAACCTTGACGCCAAGCTGCGCGTCGAAATGCGCGCCGAGATCAAATCCTTGCACCAGCGCCTCAAAAACACCATGGTTTATGTGACCCATGACCAGGTCGAAGCGATGACATTGGGCGACCGAATCGCAGTGATGAAGGACGGACTGGTGCAGCAATTTGGCACGCCAGCCGAAATTTACGAGCGCCCAGCCACCATGTATGTGGCTGGTTTCATCGGCTCGCCGACCATGAATTTCATGTCGGCGACCTATGAGGCCAACGCCCAGGGTGCGATGTTGCGCATTGACGGTTGCACCGTGTCCGTGCCCATCGCCACTGCCACCGGCTCGTTGGCACAAGCGCCGCGTGGCGAGGTCATTGCCGGCATCCGGCCCGAACATTTTGTGGCGGCTGCGCCCAACACACCTGGCGCCATACCCATCACTATCGAGTTGCTGGAGCCAACTGGCGCTGACACGTACGCGATGGCGCGAATCGGTAGTAAGAAGACCACGCTGCGTTTCGCACCCAAGCAGGCACCGCGGGTTGGCGAAACCGCCTGGGTCACCGTTGACCCTGCCGCCGTGAACTTGTTTGACCCCAAGACAGAGCAACGCATCGCCGCGTGACAGGCGGCGGGTTGAGTGCGCATCAGCCCGCCTGTCATGCAAAGTGATCGAACGACGTCCAGGTATTGGCCACGGCTTTCCCCTTGGCATCGACTAACCGCAGCCCTGGCTGCGCGTCAATCTGGCCGATGCGGGTGACAAGGGTGTGGGCCTGCGCGGCGGCAGCGGCGACCGCGTTCCGCAACGCGGGTGGGGCGGTGAAGGCCAGTTCATAGTCGTCACCACCCGTCAGCACCCATCCCAGCCGTTTTTCGAAAAATTCAGCCTCAAAAGTGCCTGAAGTCCGCGTCGAGTATGAATAATTAGCTATTAATTTAATAGCCTCTTCGGTGGCGATGGTGGCGCCCACGCGGCTGGCTTTCAGGATGTGGCCCAGGTCACCCAGCAGCCCGTCGCTGATGTCAATGGCTGATGAGGCGATGCCGCGCAACGCCATGCCCAACTCAACACGTGGCGTGGGTTGGTCCATCCGTAACCGGGCGCGGGCAAATACATCCTCCGGCACAGCCACCGTGCTGCGAAACACCTCCAGCGCCAGTCGTGCATCGCCCAGCGTGCCGCTCACATACAAATCGTCCCCGGCTTGGGCACCCCGGCGCAGCAGGGCGGTGGTGCGGCCGCCTATCGAAGTGGCGTGCACAGACTCCACCACGGGCACCTCGCCAAAGATGGTGATGCAAATGTTGAGCGGCCCGCGCGTGGTGTCGCCGCCTATCAGCTCGCAGCCGTGAGCGTCGGCCAGGGCGAACAGGCCGCGGGAGAACCCGGCCAGCCAGGCTTCGTCCACGCTGGGCAGCGACAAGGCCAGAGTGAAGGCGATGGGTTGGGCACCGCAGGCGGCCAGGTCGCTCAGGTTCACGGCCAGCGCTTTGTGGCCCAGCGCAGCGGGGTTGACAGTGGACAAGAAATGCCGCCCTTCCACCAGCATGTCGCTGGAGATGGCGATTTGGGTGCCGGGCCGGGGGCTTAGCAACGCGCAGTCGTCGCCAATGCCTAACGTGACCAACGATTCTCTTTGCGCCGCCCGGTCAGACCGCTTGAAATACCGCTCAATCAGATCAAATTCGCCCATGGGGACTCCTGGCTCAGTGTTCTTTGTCCGGCCAGAAAAAACTCAAAGGCCGGGTGCGCCAGCGCGCAGAGATAGCGGTGCTGATGCGGGCGCGGTCTACGCCGGTGACGTTGTGCGCTTGCAGGGCCAGGCGAAAGGCCATGTAAAAACTCACCCCCAGATTCAACGCGCCAATGAGGGGCAGGGCGGCTACGCACCACCACAAGGCGGGCTCGCGCAGGGCCGCCCAGCCCAGGTTGCCCACGGCGGCGGCAAGTTGCCCGGCGGACAGGGTGATATGGCGCACCTCCAACCCCAGGCCAAAAAAGCCGGTGAAGGCAGGGATCAGCCCCAGCATCAAGCCCAGTGAGATGTTGGACGCAAAGCCCGATATTTGATCCCGGAAAAAGTGCGCCCAGCGTGCGGCCCGCTCAGGTCCCAGCATGGCCGTGATGCGCGGGTTGTAGCGAATGGCTGATTGCAAGCGCTGCAACACAAACCAGTTTTCTGCCCAGCCCGCAATGATGCTGGACGAGAAAAGCAGCACGCCCGTAAAAGCCGCAAAAACCACCGTGGGCCCCAAGAGCGTGAGGCTGTGCAGCACATAGGCCGCGTCCTTGTCGCTCACCATGGGGTGGCCCAGGGTCCACTGCAGTGCGATGGAGATCAGCAGCACCGCGGGGAACACCACGCCCACGTTGCCAAATACAGCGGCCACTTGCGAGCGCACCAGGTGGGTGACCTCGTCCACAAAGCCGTCCAGGGACTGCGGGTTGGTCAGGTCTTTGAGTTTTGCGGCCATGGCTGGTGCCGTCATAGCGGGCTGCTTGGTGGCCAGTGTGTATTGCAGCAACTGGATGACGATGAAGCTGCCCGCATACACCAGGCTGGACCAAAACCCACCCCAAAAAGCAGACAAGCCCAGCGCCATCACGCCAAATTTCATCCAGGTGGTCAGGGCCGTCAGCGCGCCACCGCCGGCAGCCTTACCCAGCATGTCGCGGTACTGCGCACGGTTGCGGGTGATGTAGTGCTCGCCCGTCTCCGAACTGCGCTCGGCCACTTTGGCCGCCAGCAGGGACGAGTTGGACGAGATCAGCGCCCGAATGCTGCGCCGCTCTTGCCCCACGGTGACCAAGTGCGACAGCAGCCAGGCCGTGCTGAGGTTGGTGTTTTTAGAGGTCAAACAATCCAGCAGGGCGCGAATGCGCAGCACCCGCTCACGCAGTTGGCGTAAGCGAAATACCAGATTGACTGAAATGCCGTGTTCATCCAGGTGCGTGTACACAGTGGCTGCTGCCTGACGACAACGCTCCAGTCGCTCGCGAAACTGTAGCAGCGCAGCCTGCAAGGGCTCGTCGGTGGCGGGGTCTGTGGTGACAGGCGGGTTGCCGGTGGTGTGGGCGACTTGGGCCAGAAACGCTGAGCGCACGGTCTCAAAATCGGTGGCCAAGTCATGAAAAGGCTCGGTCGCACGCGTTTGGCTGCTCATGCGTAAACGCAGCTCAGGCGCAAAGCCGGTAGCGCGAACCTGACTGGTGCAAAAAGTCAGCGCCTCCATCACCGCGTTTTGCCATTGCGTGAGCGCCCGGCCTGTCACCTTGGCTGGGTAGGGGGCGTCAATTGCACGGGTTTCCAGCAGTGTGGACAGACGAGCCAGCAGCGGCTCGTCCAGCGCAGCAATCCACTGCGCATCAAACGGCGTGGACAGCACCAGCGAAAACAACTCGGACGCGTCCACCGTTTCCGGCGTGGCAGGCAAAATTTTAAGGCGCACGCGCTCAAACATCTCGCTCACAAAGGCGCTGCGTGAGGCAAAACCGTAATCGGCCAGTAGCGTGGTGCCGTCAATCACGTCAATCAGTGTTTGCCACCAGGCACACATGCGCTCGGCCATGCCAGGGCGGGCGGCCACCGCATCTAAAAACAGCGACACGCGCGCCACAGCGGCTGGGGCAGAGGTGCAATCGCCACGCACCCAGTCAAAAAAGCCTGACAGCCACAGGTGGCGGTTGACCAGATCAGCGGCGGGGTCCAGCGCATCCAGTAGCTGGTTCAGGTCGAGCTGTTTTGAAGTGAGTGACGTCAGGGACATGAGGGCGACCGTGTCAGTGCAGCGTGCGCTGCCCGCTGCTGCCGCTGGCACTCAAGGCGTCCAGCACAAACATGGGCACATCTACCTCAAACTTTTCCCCATCTTCCGCCACACAAAAGAAAGTGCCGTGCATGGTGCCGGTGGGCGTGTGCAAGCGTGTGCCGCTCGTGTACTCAAATGACTCGCCGGGCTTGAGAAGCGGCTGCTGGCCCACCACGCCCAGACCTTTGACTTTTTCGGTGCGACCATTGGCGTCATTGACGTTCCAGGTGCGCGAAATCAACTGCGCGGCAACGTTGCCTGTGTTGACAATTTTGATGGTGTAAGCAAAGACAAACAGCCCTTGCTCCGGGGCCGACTGCTCCAGCAAAAAGCGGGGCCGCACTTCAACTTTGAATTGATAAGTTTTCATGCCTGAATCATGCCTTAAACCCGGACCCGCCTTGCTGCGAAAATAATGCCATGACACAACCTACTGCCTATCGAATTTCCCCGTCCTTGCTGGCTGCTGACTTTGCCCGTCTGGGTGACGAGCTCAAAGCCGTCATCGCCGCTGGCGCCGACTGGATTCACTTTGACGTGATGGACAACCATTACGTGCCCAACCTTACCTTTGGCCCCATGATTTGCAGCGCCTTGAAGCCGCATGCCCAAACAGCGGCGGGCGTGGCCGTGCCGATAGATGTGCACTTGATGGTGCAGCCGGTGGATGCGCTGGCCGCAGCATTCGCCGAGGCGGGGGCTGATCTCATCAGCTTTCACCCCGATGCCTCGGGCCACGTGCACCGCAGCGTGCAGGCCATCAAGGCCAGCGGTTGCAAGGCCGGGCTGGTGTTCAACCCGGCTGAGCCGTTGGACGTGTTGGACTGGGTAATAGACGACCTTGACTTGATCTTGGTCATGAGCGTGAACCCCGGGTTTGGTGGCCAGAGCTTCATTGACTCGGCACTGCGCAAGATTGAGCAGGTGCGTCAGCGAATTGACGCTAGCGGCAAAGACATTCGCCTGGAGGTGGATGGCGGCATCAAGGTCGACAATATTCGCCGCGTGGCCGATGCCGGGGCCGATACCTTTGTGGCAGGCAGTGCCATTTTTGGCAAACCGGATTACAAGGCCGTGGTGGATGCGATGCGTCGGGCCTTGATGGCGGCATAACTCTTTTCACGCTTGCGGGGGTTTGACCTGCTTTCTTTAACGCTAGTCCCCAGGCGGGGCTGGTAGGATGAAAATCGCCTAGCCCCCTACCTGCCCTGCCTATGCGCTCACTTGTTCAGTGGATTCAGTCAGTCTTTGGCAAACGCTTGCCGGACAGCGAGCGCACGCAGCCTAGAGCATTGGCGGGCAAAAATCTCTCCACCTACACCGCCGACTCACTGGCGCACCTGCGGGTGCGCATGGCCATGCACGCCATGCTGGTGGTTGCCGTGGCACTGCTGCTGGGCAAGGCGGTCGAGTCTGAGCAGTTGGGGCGGCTGAGCCGGGCTGACATTGACATCATGAACATCGTGGCAGAGCAATGTCTGCTGACTGAGCGCATCAACGCCACGGCCGCGCTGGTCACGATTGATTCGGGTGCGGACCTGCAACGCGTGCTGACGCTCAGTGACACCGTGGCCCAAGCCCAGACCGAGGCGCGACGGCTGGACGACCTGTTGCGCGAGAAGGGTTTGCTGGGCCCTGATGCCCACGCCGGGTTCAAGTCGGCTTACGACACCTGGGTAGATCTGCGCGGGCGGGTGTGGCTACAAACCCAACAAGTGGTGTTGTGGGCCAATTTGCAAGATGGGGCGGCCTTGGCGTTGGCACTGGAGGGTTTGCAACAAGAAATGGCCCCTGTGACCGTGGCGGGTGACCGGCTGCTGTCGCAATCCAGCACGGCCGCCATTGTGCGCAACCAGGCCGCCATCGACCACGCGCGGGTGTGGACGGCCGCCACGCTGCTGTTCTTGGTGGTGATTGTGTCGCTGGTTACTGAGCTGGCTGCCCGCTCTGTGCGCCGCCAATACCTGGCTCTCTCAAGCCAGGCCGCTGAGCTGGAGCGTCTGGCGCTGGTGGCCGAGCACACCTCCAACGGTGTGGCCATCAGTGGGGCAGACCAATGCATTGTGTGGGTGAACCGGGCGTTTGAGACGCAGCACGGCTACACCTTGGCGGAACTGATCGGTCAGAACTCCGGCCAGTTGCTACAGGCCGTGCTGTCAGACTCGCAAGCCACTACCCAGGCGGATCATTTCAAGGCGGATCGGGGTGTGACGGGGGAGCGGCGCATGACCAACAAAGACGGCAGTGAGCGCTGGTTTGACGTGGATATCCAACCGTATAGGGATAGCTCTGGCGAACTGGCAGGGTGGATATCGGTGCACACCGACATCACCGAGCAAGTCACCCGGCGCAACAAAATGGCCACACTGCTTAACGTGCTGCCCGCGGGGGTGGTGGTGCAGGCGCCCAACGGGGCCATCATCGAGTGCAACCCGGTGGGCCTGGGTATGCTCAATCTGGACGTGGACAACTCCGTGCCCGTGGCGGTGTGGCCCGCCATGCGCACGTTGCACGGCGGCGTGGGAGTGCGCGGCGAAGTGGTGGGCATCGAGGGCCCCGGTGGTGACATGCGTTGGCTGTCTGTCAACACCGAGCTGTTGCTGGATGCACAGCACGTCGTATCGGGCGTAGTGTCTTGCTTTGTGGACATTACCGAGAGCCGCAGCCAGCAACAACTGTTGGCACTGGCACTGGACGGCGCGGCTCTAGGCAGCTGGACGATTGACCTGGTCACGGGTCGGGGGAACTGCAGCGACCGCCTGCTCAGCATCATTGGTCAGCCGCGGACCAACCTTCTTATGTCGGTCAAAACCTGGTGGAGCATCATTCACCCAGACGATGCGCCCGCTTGGCGAGTCGCAATAGACACGCATTTGAAAGATCAAAACCAGCCCGTGCGCCAGGAACTGCGCCTGAAACACCGTGATGGTCAGTACATTTGGACGCTGTTTCGCGGCACCGTGGTGCAACGCAATGCGCAAGGTGTGGGCTTGCGCATGGCGGGCATCTGCATGGACATCAACTCGCAAAAGCAACTGGAGGCCCAGTTGCGCGACAGCGCCCGCACCGACGAGTTAACCCTCATGCCCAACCGTGCGGTGGTGATGGAGCAAGTTACCCAGATGATTGGGCGCTCCAAGGCCTCGCCGGGCTATAACTTTGCCGTCATGTTCATGGACTTTGACCGCTTCAAGCAAGTCAATGACACATTGGGCCACGGCGTGGGCGATGAGCTGTTGCGCCAAATCGCGCAGCGCCTGCAGCACAGCCTGCGCCCGGGCGATGCCTTTACCCAAAGCAGTGACTTTTCTCAAATGGCCGCGCGCATGGGCGGCGATGAATTTGTGGTGGTGCTGGACGATATTCGCGGCGACCTGGACGCCGAAGTTGTGGCCGACCGGCTGGTGGATGTGCTGGCCCAGCCCTACGCCATTGGTGTGAACACGGTGAACTCCAGCGTTAGCATTGGCATCGTCACGGCCACCCACGCCGGGGCAGACGTGGACACTGTTCTGCGAGATGCCGACATTGACATGTACGAGGCCAAACGTGCCGGGCGTGGCCGGTATGTGATGTTTGAACCGTCCATGCACAAGCGCACCAGTGACAGCGTGGCGCTGGAGAACGACTTGCGCCAGGCACTCGCCAAAGACGAGCTCTTTGTGGTCTATCAGCCGCTGGTGGACATGATCACCGGCAAGCTGGCCGGGCTTGAGGCGCTGGTGCGCTGGCGCCACCCTGTGCGCGGACTGGTGTCGCCGGTTGAGTTCATTCCCATTGCTGAAGCTGTCGGTTTGATTGGCCCCATTGGCCTGTTTGTGCTCAGAACCGCCTGCGGCGAGTTTGCCAAGCTGAGCCTCCTGCTGGGTGCTGCTGCGCCACCCTCCGTGGCGGTGAATCTGTCGCGGGCACAATTGCGCGACACCGGCATGGCCGATGTCGTGCTGGCGGTGATGCGTGAATTTGATATTCGCCCTGAGCAGTTGATTCTGGAAGTGACCGAGAGCCTGGCCGCGCAAGACCAGGTCGTGCAGTCCACCCTGCACAGCATCAAGGCGCTGGGCGTGGCCCTGTCGCTGGACGACTTTGGCACCGGCTACTCGTCCCTGTCGTGCCTGCATGAACTGCCGGTCAGCACCGTCAAAATTGACCGCTCCTTTGTCAACCAGGCGCAAAGCAGCGACTATCACCGCGTGCTGATTGAAGCCACCATTCGCATGGCGCAAACGCTGGTCCTGAGCACCGTGGCCGAAGGCATAGAGACGACCGAGCAAGCCGACCTGATGCGCACCCTGGGCTGCGGCAAAGGTCAAGGCTATCTGTTTAGCAAGCCGCTGGACGTTGAAACCTTGGTGACCTGGATCAAAGCACAAACCTATGAAAAACTTTGACGCCGTCATCATCGACCTGGACGGCACCATGGTCGATACCCTGGGTGATTTTGTCGTGGCGCTTAACCTCATGCTGGCCGACTTGGGGCGTTTCCCGGTCACCCGCCTGCAGGTTGAGTGTTTGGTCGGCAAAGGCTCAGAACACTTGATAAAAAGCGTTCTAGTCCTCGCTAATGCTCAAAAGTTTGCTATTAATTCAGAAGCTGAAAATAAGTTCAACGCGCCTGATGAGCAGTATGCCAACGCGTGGGAGAGCTACCAGCGCCACTACCTGGCCATTAATGGCCAGCACGCCCAGGTGTTCCCCGGCGTGCTGGCGGGCTTGCAGCGCATCAAGGCCTCGGGGGTCAAAATGGCCTGCCTGACCAACAAACCCACTGCGTTTGCGCTGCCGCTGCTCAAGGCCAAAGGGCTGGCTGGGTTTTTTGACGTGACTTTTGGCGGCGATGCGTTTGAGCGCAAAAAGCCTGACCCACTGCCCCTCATCAAAACCTGTGAAGTCTTGGGCACGGCGGTAGGCCGCACGCTGATGATTGGCGATTCCAGCAACGATGCGCAGGCGGCACGTTCAGCCGGGTGCCCGGTGTGGTTGGTGACCTATGGCTACAACCACGGCGAGCCCATTCGGGCGGTGGATGCTGATGGGTTTGTCGACTCCTTCGACCTCATCAGCAGGTTGTTTTAAAAAGTCGTCCAGTCGTCATCGCCACCGGCAGGAGTGGCCTTGGCCATCCTGGGGGCGGACAACTGGGATGATGCTTTGGCACTCGCGGCGGGCCTTGATGTGGGTGTTGCGGGCGCATGCGTTCTAGCCGCCGCGCCGCGGGGGATGCCGCCTTCGCGGCGCTCGGTGCCTTTGTGCGGCATGAGCTTGGGTTTGTTGGAGCGCACCGCCGCCGCCGGGGCCAGGTTTTGCGCCATGGCGTTGCCAGACAGTTTGAACACCGCCACCGTATGCACCAGCTCTTGCGCTTGTGATCTCAGGCTGCTGGCCGCAGCGGCCATTTCTTCGACCAAGGCGGCGTTTTGCTGCGTAGCCTGGTCCATTTGCGAAACCGCTTGCCCTACTTGCGCCACCCCGGCACTTTGCTCGGCACTGGCGGCACTGATCTCGCCCATGATGTCGGTCACCCGGCGAATACTGCTAACCACCTCGGTCATGGTGGCGCCGGCCTTGTCGACCAAGGTGGTGCCGTACTCCACTCGCTCCACACTGGCGCTGATCAGGCTCTTGATTTCTTTGGCGGCTTCCGCGCTGCGGCCTGCCAGTGAGCGCACTTCGGACGCCACCACGGCAAAACCCCGACCCTGCTCACCCGCGCGGGCGGCTTCAACAGCAGCATTCAAAGCCAGAATATTTGTCTGAAAGGCAATGCCGTCAATCACGCTGATGATGTCGCTGATTTTGCGAGACGACTCGTTTATGCCCTTCATGGTGTTCACCACCTGGGCGACCACTTCGCCGCCCTGCATGGCCACGGTCGATGCGCTCATGGCCAACTGGTTCGCCTGGCGGGCGCTGTCGGCGTTTTGTTTGACGGTGGAGTTCAGCTCCTCCATAGACGCAGCCGTTTGCTGTAGCGCGCTGGCTTGCTGCTCGGTGCGGGCGCTCAGGTCGTGGTTGCCAGAGGCAATCTCGGCACTGGCGGTGGCCACACTCTCGGAGCCCTGGCGCACATTGCCCACGATGTTGGCCAGGTTGGATTGCATGTCAGCCAGGGCGTGCAGCAGTTGGGCGGTTTCATCCGTGCCTTCGGCGTGCAGGTTGGTGGTCAGGTTACCCGCAGCAATGTTCTGGGCGGCTTCAACAGCGCGCTTCATGGGGTGGGTGATCAGACGGGTGACCCATAGGGCCAGCAAGGCTGCCAAAGCAATATCGACAACGACGAGGGCAATCACCCAGACGCGGGCTTGCAGGTAGGTATCCTGGGCGGATTTGTAAGATGCGTCGGCCCCACTCACCTTAATTTCAGCCGACCTGACCAAAGGAGCCAGCGCGGCCACCAGCGCGTTGCTTGACTCGTCATTGTAAAAACGACGAGCTTCGACCATCGTTTTTTCACCACCGTTAGACAGCGTGATAAGTTTTTCATGCGTCGCAAAGTAGGCGTCCAGTGCCTGCTTAGATTCGGCAAACAGTTTCTTTTCTCCGGCATCGGAAAGCAATGGCTCGTAGGCAGCTTGCGCCTCCAATATTTTCTTTTTGTCTGCTTCCAGCTTCACGAGAACCGCCGATCTCTCCGCGTCAGTGCTAGACAGCACGTGGTTGGCCTGCGCCCTGCGAAAAAGGTTGATGGCAACGCGCAAATTGCCAATTTTCTCCACGCTAGGCAGCCAGTTGGTCGCAATCTCACCGGTAGCGTTGTTGATGCGCGCCAGTTGCATCACCGAGAAAACCCCCAGTGAAATGGTCAGCACAATGACTGCGAAAAATGCGAGTGCCAGCTTGGCCCCGATTTTGAAGTGAGAGAAGTT
>JANOLC010000463.1:0-4593 GCA_031419575.1 Burkholderiales bacterium
CTCCGCATGCCGAGATGAAATTGGTGAGTTGCCTGCGTGGCGAAGTGTGGGACCTGGCCGTGGACTTGCGCGCCAACTCCCCGACGTTTTTAAATTGGCACGCTGAAATTCTGTCCGCGCAAAACTACCGCGCCCTGCTGATCCCCGAGGGTTTCGCCCACGGTTTTCAGGCGCTGAGTGACGACGTAGAGATGCTGTATTGCCACTCCATGCCTTACCACGCACAGGCGGACTCCGGCCGCAACCCCCTGGACCCCCGCCTTGCCATCGCCTGGCCGCTGCCTGTGGCGTTGCTGTCTGCGCGAGACCGCGCTCATCCCCTGCTTAACGCCGAGACTTCCCCTGATTTTGAAGGAGTGCGACTGTGAAATGTCGTCATTGCGCCCATGAATTGACCCTGCCGTTTCTGGACCTGGGCAGCGCCCCGCCCAGCAACGCTTACTTGACAGCCGCCGCCCTGAACGGCCCCGAAGTCTGGTACCCGCTCAAGGTGCTGGCCTGCACGAACTGCTGGCTGGTGCAAACCGAAGACCACGCAGGGCGTGAAGCCTTGTTTGATGCTGAATACGCTTACTTCAGTTCCTTCTCTACCTCTTGGTTGGCCCATGCCCAAACCTATGTGCAGGCCTTGGTGCAGCGCTTCAACCTGGACGCCAATAGCCGTGTGGTCGAAGTGGCCGCTAACGATGGCTACCTGCTTCAATATGTGCAGCAAGCCGGTGTGCCCTGCTACGGCATTGAGCCCACCGCCAGTACGGCCACTGCGGCCAAAGCCAAAGGTATCGCCATCGTGGAGCGCTTTTTTGGCGTGGCGCTGGCGCAAGAGCTGGCCGCCCAGGGTCAGCAGGCGGACCTGATGGCTGCCAATAATGTGCTGGCCCACGTGCCAGACATCAACGACTTCTGTGCAGGCTTTGCCCAGTTGCTAACCCTCCAGGGTGTGGCGACGTTCGAGTTCCCCCATCTGTTACAAATGGTGCAGCACGGCCAGTTTGACACCGCCTACCACGAGCACTACTCCTACCTGTCGCTCACCGCCGTGCAGCGCATCTTTGCGGCCAACGGGCTGGCAGTGTTTGACGTGCAGCCGTTGCCCACCCACGGTGGCAGTTTGCGGGTGTTCGCTCAGCGAGAAGACTCTGGCAGCCAGCCACTGGCCCCGGCGGTTGCCGAGGTGCTGGCCCAGGAAAAGGCTGCTGGCATGTGTTCTGCCGATTTTTATAGTCATTTAGGCCTAAAGTCCTTGTCAATAGTCAATAGTTTGCTATCATTTTTGATAAAACAAGCGAACCAAGGCGGGCGGGTTGCCGCTTATGGTGCGGCGGCAAAAGGCAATACCTTGCTCAACTTTGCAGGCGTTCGGCCCCATTTGTTGCCCTATGTGGTGGACGCCAACCCCGCCAAGCAAGGCAAGTTCATGCCCGGCAGTCGCATTCCCATCGTCAATGAAGCCCACTTGCGGGCGCACAAGCCCAGCCATGTGTTGATCCTGCCGTGGAACTTGAAGGACGAGGTGATGGAGCAGCTCAGCTACATCCGTGACTGGGGCGGTCAATTTGTGACAGCTGTGCCGACTCTTCAGGTCATGCCGTGATCGAGATTCACCCGGACGCCAAAGTGTCACGTCTGTGTGACATTGAAGACTCCAGCCGTGGCACCCGCATCGTGGTGGGTGCGCGCACCATGATCGATGCATTCGTCAAGATCAAGCCCGCGGGCGGTATGGGCGATGTGGTGATCGGTGAAGACTGCGCCATCAATTCGGGTTGTGTGCTCTACACCGGCAATGGCATCACCATGGGCAACGGTGTGGCCGTGGCCGCCAATTGCACCTTTGCCTCCACCAATCATGAGTACAAGCAGCGCCATGTGCCCATCCGCCACCAGGGCTTTCGGGCCAGCAAGGGTGGCATCGTGATTGAAGACGATGTCTGGATTGGGGCCAATGTGGTGTTGCTGGACGGCGCCGTGTTGCGCCAGGGCTGTGTGATTGGCGCCGGCTCCGTGGTGCGCGGCGAGGTGCCTGCCTATTCCGTGCAGGGCGGTAACCCGCTGGTGCTCAAAGGCTGGCGCGAATGAGGCAACAGTCGCCGGTGGCGCCAATGATGGTGACCGTGTTGGGCGGGCGCGGCTTTGTCGGGCGGCATCTCGTGGCGCATCTGCGCGAATTGGGTCACACCTGCTGGGTGCCAGAGCGGGATGACCCGGCCCTGTTTACCCGCCCCCTGGGTCTGGTTTTTTATTGCATTGGTCTGACCGCCAACTTCAGGGCGCAACCGTTTGCGACGGTGGATGCGCACATCGGGGTTTTGCGCGAAGTGCTGGAGCTGGCCGATTTTGATCAACTCGTCTATCTGTCCAGCACCCGGGTTTATGACGGTTGCGAGACGACTGACGAGGGCCAGGCGTTGTCGGTGCGGCCCGGCTCACCCGATCATCTATACAACTTGTCCAAGCTGATGGGGGAGAGCCTTGCCTTGTCGTGCGGAAAGGCTTGCCGGGTGGTGCGCCTGTCCAACGTGGTGGGTCCGGATATGGGGGCTGCCAACTTCCTGGGCTCGGTACTGAAAGAGGCGCGGGAGACCGGTGCCGTGTGCTTCAAGACCTCACTTCAATCGTCCAAGGACTACATCTGGATTGATGATGCTGTGCGGGGCTTGATGGTCATTGCCTCGCAAGGTAAACAGGCGATTTACAACCTGGCATCGGGCACGAATCTAAGCCATGGTGAACTGGCACGTTGGCTTGAAAGTCACCATATTTTGACCTCGGTTGGTGCACACCCATCCACGGCCACCTTTCCGGTCATTCAGATAGAACGACTGGTGACGGATGCCGCTTTTTCCCCAGCGAGAATGGATGTCGCGATGCTGGATTCACTCTTGACGGACCCCTTTCACCCCATCGTCACGATAGAAATGCATCCATGAATTTTTCAGGAGATCTTATGACCCCACAACAGCAATTTTCAACAGAGCGTGAATCCCGGTTGCTGGATTACGCCCAGGACGATGCTTTCAAGACCTTGTCCCGCCAATGGTTGCAAATGTCCATGGATAAAAAGTATGTCTATAACTATGACTGGCTGGGTCGCCCCATCATTCAGTATCCACAGGACATGGTGGCCATTCAGGAGCTGGTGTGGACGGTTCGGCCGGACCTGATCATCGAAACCGGCATTGCCCACGGTGGCTCGCTTATCTTGAGTGCGTCCATGTTGGCCATGCTGGATATGTGCGATGCCATTGAGAGTGGTGCCACCATCAATCCCCGCCAGTCGAAGCGCAAGGTGATTGGCATTGACATTGACATCCGCCCACACAACCGCGAGGCCATTGAGGCGCATCCCATGGGCAGCCGCATTGAGATGATTCAAGGTTCGTCCATTGCCCAGGAGACGATCGAGGAAGTAAGGGCCAGTGCACTGGGCTACAAGACCGTCATGGTCTTTCTGGACTCCATGCACACCCACGACCATGTGTTGGGTGAGCTGGACGCCTATGCCACCATGGTCACGCCAGGCAGCTACTGCGTGGTGTTTGACACCTTTGTGGAGGACATGCCGCCGCAGTTTTTTGCTGATCGCCCCTGGGATGTGGGTAACAACCCTAAAACGGCGACTCGCGAGTGGCTTGCAACCCACCCGGACTTCTCCGTTGACCAGTATATGGAGTCCCGGTTGATGGTGACAGTCGCGCCGGACGGCTTTCTGAAGCGCACCAGTTAAAAAGCAAAGGTCGCCCTTTGCGCGACCTTTGTTGGGTTCATCACAAAGCCTTTGCAGGCTCGTGCGGTTAACCTTTCAGGAGTTGGAGCACGCCCTGTGGCAACTGGTTGGCTTGCGCTACCATGGCGGTACCGGCCTGCTGCAAGATCTGGGTTCTGGACAAGTTGGCCGTTTCTTTTGCGAAATCAGCATCCACAATTCGCCCGCGGGCTGCCGCCAAGTTCTCAATTTGAATCTCAATATTGGCGACGGCACTTTCAAACCGGCTTTGTAAAGCGCCCAAATCAGCTCGGGCACTGTTCACCTGATCAATGGCCGAATCAATCTTGACCAGGGCGACCCAGGCGTTGGCTTGGGTATTCACAGTCAGCGTGTCGATGCCCAACGCGTCTGTGGACGTGGTGGTGGCAGAAATTGCCGATCCACCATTTGCACCCACCTGGCCCACCGCACCTGCTGCAAATCCAAAATTCGTGGCCGTGAATCCTGTCAAGGTAACAGTCGCAGAGTCACCGTTCGAGTCAAGCTTGGACGACAACAAGTCAATGGTGAATTTTCCGGTGGAACTGTCCTTGGTCAGGAACGCTGTCACACCGGTGTCAGCTGTTTTCCGGTTGATGGCCTCGACCAACTGCCCAAGGCGCTCAGAACCAGAGCTGGCCCCTTTGAGCGTTCCCAAGTCGATTTTGTCGGCGGATCCAGTGACGGAAATGTTGAGGGTAGACGCATCAGTAATGGCGGAGAGATCCGTGCCCGAAATTGCGGTCGCGTCTATGCCTGTGACGTGGTCATAGGCATAGACCACGTCGGCCAGCCCCTTGGTCGTTGTGTTGGCCAACGAGCCCAGTGCCGCCACATCGCCAGAG
>JANOLC010000464.1:0-3786 GCA_031419575.1 Burkholderiales bacterium
TTCTCTGATTTGCCGTCGTACCGCTTGGTCCACTCGGCCAGAATGCGCTCACGCTGTTCGGCCGCGTAGTTGAAGTCCAGCTTCACCAAACGCGCCTCATAGTCTTTGGGTACATTGGCCAAGGGTGCCGCTACGCCCGGCTGTGCCGTGATGGCAAAGTTTTTGCCGTACAGCAACATGGCATCCTTGCTGGAAGCCCAATCGGCCAGCTTTTGGGCGGCCTCCAACTTTTTGGTGCCCTTGTGAATGGCGAAGGCTTCCAGGTCCCACCCCAGACCTTCTTTGGGGAACACCAGATCAATCGGTGCGCCTTTGGCCTTATTGGCATTGGCACGGTACTCAAAAGAGATGCCCACCACAAATTCACCGCTAGCCGCCATGTTGCAGGGCTTGGAGCCGGAATGGGTGTATTGCGCAATGTTGGCGTGCAGGCCGTCCATGTATTTCCAGCCACCGCCTTTGCCCGCCTGATCGCCAAACAGGGTGAGCCAGGCAATCACATCAAAGTAACCCGTGCCGCTAGATGCAGGATTGGGCATGACCACTTGGCCTTTGTAGACGGGTTTGGTCAGGTCTTGCCAGCTCTCGGGCTTGGGGATGTTTTTCTTTTGGGCTTCTACCGTGTTGAAACACACCGTAGCGCCCCACACGTCCATGCCCCACCAGGCGGGTACTTTTTTGGTGTCGCGGTACTTCATCATGATCGCGTCCAGGTTCAGCGGCGCGTAGGGGATCAGCATGCCCTGCTTGTCCAGCAGGGCCAGGCTGGAAGCCGCCACACCCATCACCACATCGGCCTGTGGGTTGGCTTTTTCAGCCAGCAGCTTGGCGGTGACCACGCCGGTTGAGTCGCGCACCCATTTGATTTCAATATCAGGGTTGACCTTGTTGAAACTATCGGCATAGGCCTTGATCTGGTCGGTTTCCAGCGTGGTGTACTCCAGCAGTTGGGTCTTTTGGGCCATGGCCAACGAGGCGGCGGCCAGCATGCTGCCGAACAGCACTGACTTGACCAATGATTTTCCAAACCTGGACAGACGCATACAAAGCTCCTTCAAGCAAAAGTGAAAGCTACACAAATACAAAGAACGTTAAGACTATGACCAGACGGTGACGATGTGATGACATTTGACGTCTACCCCTTTGGCTTGTCAATTGTTATTTGTAAATTGTTGACAACTTTTTCTTTTGTGCTTCAATGCGAGGCATGAGTGTCGCTCCAACTCCCTTTCATCCCACCATCGCGCTGCTGCAAACCAGCTCGCTCACGATGGTGGTGCAGCAGGAAATAGAGCGCGCCATTCTGGTTGGTGAATATGCCCCCGGCACCAAGCTGATTGAAGCCACGCTGGCCACCAAAATGGGCGTGTCGCGCGGCCCGGTGCGCGAGGCGTTTCGCATGCTCGACGAAGCAGGCTTGGTCCGCACCGAAAAAAACCGGGGCGTGTTTGTGCGCGACATTCCCATGGACGAGGCGGTTGAAATTTTCGACCTGCGGGCGGCCATGGACGAGCTGGTGGGTCGACAGCTGGCCGCCAACATCACGCCCGAGCAGCTCAAGGAAATCAAGGCACTGGTGAGCGAGATGGAGAAAGCCGTGAAGCTGGAAGACACCTACAACTACCACCTGCTCAACCTCAAGTTTCATGACCGCCTGGTGGAGATGGCGGGCAACCGCAAGCTCACCGAGATTTACCGCAAGCTGATCAAGGAACTCTCGCTGTTTCGTCGCCTGAATCTGGCTGATGGCTGGCTGATGCCCATCTCTGCCGGCGAGCACCGCGCCATCGTCAAGGCGATTGCCTCGGGTGACCCGGAAGCAGCCGGGCGCGCCATGTTTGACCATGTGATGGAAAGCAAGGAGCGCACGATTGCCAATGACCTGCGTCGCCAGTCTCGCGCGCCTGCAACACCCAAAAACTGAATTTGAAAGGCCCACCCTGTGGCAAGCACTGAAACTACCCCCACCTCGACGGCACACACGACGGCCCTCCAAGTCAATGGCCGAACCTACCAGCTCCCCAAACAGCCTACCGTCGTGGTCTGTGTGGACGGCTGCGAGCCCGACTATCTGGCGCAGGCCGTGGCCACCGGCCACATGCCCTGGCTCAAGCAAACGCTGGCCCGCAACAAGGCCTCGGGCCTGATTGCCGACTGTGTGGTGCCCAGCTTCACCAACCCCAACAACCTGTCCATCGTGACGGGTGTGCCGCCCAGCGTGCATGGCATTTGCGGCAACTATCTGTTCGATGTCGCCACCCAGACCGAAGTCATGATGAACGACCCCAAGTGGCTGCGTGCCCCCACGCTGCTGGCCGCATTGGCCCATGCAGGCCAGTCGGTTGCCGTGGTCACCGCCAAGGACAAGCTGCGCGCCCTGCTGGGTCATGAGATGAAGGGCATCTGCTTCTCAGCCGAAAAGGCAGACCAGGTCTCCATGGCTGTCAATGGCATTGACGAAGTGCTGAACCTGGTGGGCAAGCCTCTGCCCAGCGTCTACAGCGCCGACCTGTCCGAGTTTGTGTTTGCCGCCGGTGTGAAGCTGATGCAAAAGCTTCGCCCCGACGTGATGTACCTGTCCACCACCGACTACGTGCAGCACAAACACGCACCTGGTACACCTGGTGCCAATGCGTTTTACGCCATGATGGACGGCTACCTTGGTCAGCTCGAAGCGCTGGGTTGCGTGATTGCGCTCACCGCCGACCACGGCATGAATGCCAAGGTCGCCATGGACGGTACGCCCGATGTGATTTACCTGCAAGACTGGTTTGATGACTGGCTGGGTTTTGATGCCGAAGGCAAGTCGCGCGCGCGCGTCATCCTGCCCATCACCGACCCCTATGTGGTGCACCACGGCGCCTTAGGCTCCTTTGCCACCGTCTATTTGCCGCACGACGTGAGTGCCGATGTGGCCTGCGGCAAACTGCGGCTGGTGAAGGGCATGGAAGTCGTGTTGCCCCGCGCGCAAGCCGCAGTCCGGTTTGAGCTGCCCCCGGACCGCATTGGCGACATTGTGGTCGTGTCCGAGCGCTTTACCGTGATGGGTACTTCCGTCGCCCGCCATGACCTGAGCGCGCTGGAAGTGCCCCTGCGCTCCCACGGTGGCATCAGCGAGCAACGTGTGCCACTCATCCTCAACCGCCCCCTGTCAGGGCTCAAGACCAAGCGGCGGTTCCGCAACTTTGACGCCTTTGAACTGGCGCTGAATTATGCGCAGTGACCTCTATATCGCTATTTATTAAATAGCAAACTATGCCCTATTGACGGGGACTTAAAGCACTTTTTATCGGATAAACGCGCCATGAACCCGATTCAGCAGTACATCCTGGACCACCAACTCAACGCCATGCGCCTGTGTGGCCGCCAGGTGGGCGCAGACCGTACCGGTGACCGGGCCATTGCGGTCTTCAACCCCTTCACCCAGCAGCAAATCGGCAGCGTGCCCAAGGCTACGCTGGAGGAGGTGCGCCAGACTTTTGCCACCGCACACGCCTACCAACCCAAACTCACCCGCTTCGAGCGCGCCGCCATCCTGAACAAAGCCGCTGCCATCATCGGCCGCAGGCTGGACGAGGTGGCCAACCTGATCACCGCCGAAGCCGGCCTGTGCCTCAAGGATGCGCTGTACGAAGCGGGCCGCGTCAGCGATGTGTTGCTGTTTGGCGCGCTGGAGGTGCTCAAGGACGATGGCCAGATTTTCAGCTGCGACCTCACCCCCCACGGTAAAAAGCGCCGCGTCTACACCCAGCGCTCGCCTCTGCTGGGTGTGATCACCGCCATCAC
>JANOLC010000465.1:0-3595 GCA_031419575.1 Burkholderiales bacterium
GCGGCAAGCTCTGCACGTTTGGGGTGGGTGGGGGTGCGCTGGGCCAGCACCACCGTGTTGCCTTCGCGGGTGGCTTTGAAGGCCCAGATGGCATCCCGACCAAAAGCAGCCGCCATCTTGTCCACACTTTTTTGAAAACTCGACGTGCGGCCAAACAGGTTGACCGTCATGCAGCCTTCAGGTGTCAGCAGGCGGCGGCAGTCGGCATAAAAGGCTGCACTGTCCAGCACGGGGGCGGCGGCTTCGTGATCGTACAAATCCACCTGCAAGCTGTCCACCATGCCCCACCATTTTGGGTCTTGGATTTCTACCGACGCATCGGCCAGCACCACCTGCATACGCCCGTTGTCTGGCGGCAACTTGAACCACCCCCGGCATGCCAGAACTACCTGTGGGTTGAGTTCAATCGCGCAGGTTTTCATGCGCAACACCTTGTGGCAAAACTTGGTTAGCGATGCAGCGCCAAGACCCAACTGCATGGCCTGACGTTTGGGCACGGTGGTGGGGTCAACAAACAAGAGCCAGGCCAACATGCGCTGGATGTATTCGTGCACCAGCACGGTGGGTGCGTCCAACAGCATGGAACCCTGAATCCACTCGGTGCCCAGGTGAAGATGGCGCACCGGGCCTTCGTCAGAGAAGTTGACTTCAGGGAGCTGTGCTTGGATTTTTTTCACCATGCACTCATTATCTACAAGGGTCGTCGTATGTTTCTAACTCAATCAATTAGCTACTATATTCATAGCAAACTATTTATTATTCACGGGGACTTAAAGCACTTTTCATTCATTTTATGGTCCAACAAGACCCGCAGGCGGGGCAAGGCCACCATGGCGTTGGCCGTGGTGGCCTGCGCCAGTTCATCCGCGCTGATACCGCGCAGGGCGGCCACTACCGCCGCAATACGCGGCAACTCGCCAGGCTGATTGCGGCCTTGCACTTCACCCCGAGTGCGCTGCTCCGCAGTTTTGTAAAGCCAGTGCGGCGGGATATCGGGCGCATCCGTCTCCATCACCAGCGCCGTCAACGGCAGAGTGGCGGCCAGACGGCGCAGCGCCAGCGCACGCTCAAACGTCACCGCCCCGCCAAAGCCGAGTTTGAAGCCCAGCTTGATGAATTCTTGCGCCTGAACGTCGCTGCCATTAAAGGCGTGGGCAATGCCCGTCCAGCGGTGCCCATTAAGGGCGCCTTGGCCAGTTTCGCGCAGGTGCTTAAGCAAACGATCCGCCGACCGGCGCACATGCAGAATGACTGGCAGGCCGTGTTTGCGGGCCAGCTTAAGCTGCTCGCGGTAAAAGAATTCTTGCCGTTCCCGCAGCGGGCTGACACACAGCTCGGGCACAAAAAAATCCAACCCAATTTCACCCACCGCCACCAAGTGCGGGTCGTCATGGTGCAACGTCAACTGCGCATCCAGCGTGTGCAAATCAGCCTCCTGTGCAGACTTGACGTACAGCGGGTGGATGCCCAACGCGTAGCTGTCCCCACTGGCGTGGGCCAGCAGGCGCACCGCCTCAAAGTTGCCCACGTCAACGGCAGGCACCACGCGATGAGCTACATTTTTAATAGCAGACTCTTCAATAACAACGGGGACTTGACCCCTAAATTCCTCGGAATCCAGGTGGCAATGGGTATCGATCCAAAAAGTCATAGAGGGAAAATACCATACGACGGCTCGTTCTGTGACACCAATATGTCACCGACTTGGATTAAGCTGGTGCGCTGAACTTGTTTCAACCACCCCAACATCAACCCCAAGGGAAATCAGCATGACATTCAAACGCTCTGTTCTCGCTACTACCGCGCTGTCGCTCGGTTTGGCCGCCACCGCTTATGCACAGGAAAAGACCTTGCGCCTGCTCACCTGGGCGGACTACGCACCGGCTGACATCGTGGCCCAGTTTGAAAAGGAGTCCGGCTTCAAGGTTGAAGTGACCCTGTCCAACAACGAGGAGATGATCTCCAAGCTGCGCGCCACGGGTGGTGCGGGGTTTGATCTGGCCCAGCCTTCGCAGGACCGCATCACCGGCCCACAACGTGAATTTGGCATTTACAAGCCCATGGACTTGGGCAAGCTCAAAGCCGAGCTGTTCATCCCATCCATGCTGGATGCCACCAAGATCAACACCACCTTGGCAGGTCAGGTTTACGGCCTGCCGCACATCTGGGGCACCGAAGGTTTGGTGGTCAACACCAAGCTGACCAAAATGAATGACTACCCCGACCTCTGCCGTGCGGATGTCAAGGGCAAAGTGTCAATGCGCCTGAAGCGCCCCACCTTGATTTCATTCGCGTTTGCCGCTGGTAAAGACCCATTCGCCCTTTACAACGACCCCAAGGCCTACACCGCCTTGATGGAGGACGTGGGCAAAACCCTCATTGCCTGCAAAGCCAACGTCAAGTTTTACTGGGACAACAAAGATATGCTGTTCAACGGCATGCGCTCCAATGAAGTGGTGGGTGCCCTGATGTGGGACACCGGCGGCTGGAAGCTCAACGGCGAGAACCCTGACATCCAGTTCATCGCACCCAAATCCGGCGCTACCGGCTGGATCGACACTTTTGCTATCCCCGCCAAAGGCCGCAATGATGCCGCCGCTTACGCTTGGATCAACTTCAACATGCGCCCTGAAATCGCCGCCAAAGTCGCTACATCCGCTGGCAATTTCACGGCGTCCAAGGGTGCCGACCAGATGATGGATGCCAAACTCAAAGCTCAGTTCGCGGCAAGCTTCCCTGAAGCCGCCATCAAGAACATCCGCTGGTACCCCGCTGTGCCCGCAGGTCTGGAAGAAATTGAAGGTCGCATTCTGGACCGTGTGAAAGCAGCCAACTAAACCAGAATCATCCAGGCCGTTGCTGGCTTTGCCCCGCTGCGCCCTGACGGGTGCTGCGGGGCAATTTCTATTGCACCGCTCAAACATCATCTTTTGCCGGAGTCAAGCCATGGAAAACGACAAGTACGTCGCCAGAACCGAACGCATGCTGTCGCGCTGGGCGGGCAAACGCACCGCCATTACGCGCAGCAACACGACCGAAGGCGAGGTGATGCGGCACAGCCCGCCCGCCGTAGGCGAGTTGGATGTCGTGGAGGGGCAATACATTGAACCTGCCAGAGCCCTGCCCATCCTGGCGCAATGCGATGTGCTGGTGGTGGGCGCAGGCCCCGCCGGTCTGTCCGCGGCGTTGGCTGCCCGGCGAACTGGCGCCGACGTGGTCTTGCTGGAACGTTTTGGCTGTTTTGGTGGCGTCATCACCACTGTGGGCATGGAAACGCTGGCCTGGTACCGTTATGAGGGCACTATTGAATCTGAAGGCTTTGGTGTCGAAATGGAGCGCCTGGCCGCACAAATGGGGGGCACCATCAAATGGCCTTACAACGACAGCGAATGCCTGGATGCTGATTTTTTCAAGGTAGTTGCTGACCACTTGGTGCGTGAATCTGGCATTCGACCCATTCTTCACTGCATGGCCGTTGATGTGATTTTTGACGTCGACAGCAACCAACTCAAGGGCATCATCACCGAGAGCAAGTCTGGTCGCCAGGTGGTGCTATCCCAGCGCATCATTGACTGTACGGGTGATGCCGACATTG
>JANOLC010000466.1:0-2031 GCA_031419575.1 Burkholderiales bacterium
GCTGGCAATTCCAGGTAGGGTTTGGCATCGCTCATGTAGGCGGCCAGACCGTATTGCACGGGTGTGTTGACGGTGAACACGTTGAACTGGTGCACTTTGCGGAACTCTGCCGTCAGTGCCGCGGGTGCAGCCACATAACCCACCTTCCAGCCGGTGACATGGTAGGTTTTGCCAAAGCTGGACACGATGAACGCGCGCGCCGCCAGGCCGGGGAAACGCGAGGCGCTTTGATGCTCCTGGTCGTCAAACACCATGTGTTCATAGACTTCGTCGCTGATCAGAATAATGTTGGTGGGGGTCAAAATTTCCTGCAACTTCAGCATGTCATCACGCGTCCACACGGTTCCACTGGGGTTGTGTGGTGAATTGACGATGATGGCGCGGGTTTTTGGGGTGATAGCGGCGGCGATTTTGCTGAAGTCGGGCCTGAACGTGCCTGGTATCAATGGAACGCGCACAACCACGCCCCCGGCTAGTTCGATGTTAGGCACATAGCTGTCGTAGCAGGGCTCCAGTACGATGACTTCGTCGCCCGCGTGAACGATGGCCAGCACGGCGGTGATGATGGCCTGGGTAGCACCGGCGGTAATGGTGACTTCGCTGGCGGCGTTGTAGCTGTGACCATAAAGCGCCTGCACCTTGGTGGCCACGGCATCGCGCAGGTCGGCCACACCCGGCATCGGTGGGTATTGGTTTTGGCCCCGGTTCATGGCGTCGGTCACGTCATTGATCAGCTTGAGGTCGCAGTTGAAGTCCGGGAAGCCTTGGCCCAGGTTGACCGCGTTTTTCTCGGCGGCCAGGGCCGACATGACGGTAAAGATGGTGGTGCCCACATCGGGCAACTTGGTGACCAGGGCGGGCGTGGGGTTATGAGTGTGGTTAGAGTTCATAGTCATTCGCATGGCCAGTCATGGCCTGATGGATGAAATTGCGGTTCAGGCGGTCGCTCAGCAGCTCGGCAAATTTATACACAAAATTGCGCAAATAGGCCCCGCGTTTGAAGGCTACCCGGGTCACGTTCTGGCCAAATAGCTGGCCAGCGGGGCGCACGACAAGGTCACTCTTTGCACCTTCAAGCACCACGTCGCGCACTGCCATTTCAGCGGCGATGCCTACACCCAGACCCAGGCGCACATAGGTTTTGATGACGTCGGAGTCGATCGCTTCCAGCGCAATGCGGGGGGTGAGCTTGCGGGTGGTAAAGGCGTGGTCAATTTTGGTGCGGCCGGTGTACGAAGGGTGGTAGGTAATTAACGGCTCCAGCGCAATGTCTTCCAGCGTGATGTGTTCCTTGTTGCACAGTGGATGACCGGCTGGCAGCACCAGCACGTGTTGCCATTCGTAGCAGGGCAGGGTCACCAGCTCGCTGTAGCTGGCCAAGGATTCGGTGGCAATGCCGATCTCGGCAACCTCGTCAATCAGCATCTTGGCCACTTGCTCGGGCGAGCCCTGGTGCAGACTAACGTTGACCTTGGGATAGGCCACCCGCAGTTTGGCAACCGAATCCGGCAGCACGTAGCGCGCTTGAGTGTGGGTGGTGGCTATCGACAGGGTACCGCTGTCTTCGGCGCTGTATTGCTCGCCAATGCGTTTGAGGTTGCCCACCTCCCGCATGATCAGTTCAATGCTTTTGAGCACCTGCAGGCCCGGCTCGGTAATGCGTTTGAGGCGTTTGCCATGCCGGGCGAAGATGTCGATGCCGAGCTCTTCTTCCAGCTCGATGATGGCTTTGGAGACGCCGGGTTGCGAGGTGTGCAGCGCCTTGGCGGCCTCGGTCAAATTGAGGTTGCGCCGGGCGGCTTCCTGAACAAAGCGAAATTGATGTAGGTTCATATCGAATTTGGGATAAGTTCGATATTTATTATGCCTTGGGACTCTAAGAGGTCGCCCGACTGAACCGCCCAATCATCCGCACGACGGCTAAAACCAACTAAAACCAACTAGAACCGATAGCCGAATGCGATCAGCCACTCGTTGTAGGTGAAGTTGTGCGAAGCTTTGTCGCCCTGGGCACTGGTCAGCACGTCAGGC
>JANOLC010000467.1:0-3402 GCA_031419575.1 Burkholderiales bacterium
TCGCCGTTTGTGATGATCAACCACTTTGGCCTTACCCCCCGGCAATACAGCCTGGCGTTTGCGATCAATGCGGCATCTTTCATCGGCATCTCGCAATTCACCGGGCGGCTGGCTGCGCGGTTTGGGCTCGTCAACCTGGTCAGGTTTGCCGTTACCGGCTATGCCACGGTGATGGGGCTGCTGTTGCTGCAAAACCTGTTGGGCGTGGACCGGCTGGACATGCTGATTGTGACCATGCTGATGGGCTTCGGCTTTTTGGGCCTGGTCGTGCCCAGCACCGCCGTGCTGGCGCTGGACGCGCATGGCGCCATTGCAGGCACCGCCTCGGCCTTGATGGGTACCTTGCAGTTTGTGACGGGTGCCTTGGTGATGGCGGTGGTGGGCCAGTTTGTGGACGGCAGCGCCCGCCCGATGATTCTGGGCATTGCGTTGTGCGCTTTGGCGGCACTGACCATTGCGCGTTTAACATTGCGCGGAGGCAAGGCAGGCGGGTGGTGATTTGGAACAGGTGAAATTAGACCTACCCAACTCAACTCCATTCAACAAGGACACAAGACATGGCAGATCTGTTTGACAACCCGATGGGCCTGATGGGCTTTGAATTCGTTGAATTTGCATCCCCCACGCCTGGCTTGCTGGAGCCCGTGTTTGAGCGCATGGGCTTTACGCTGGTGGCCAAACATCGCTCCAAAGACGTGGTCTTGTACCGCCAGGGCGACATCAATTTCATTGTGAACCGTGAACCCAAAAGCGTGGCGGGTTACTTTGCTGCCGAGCACGGCCCCAGCGCCTGCGGCATGGCGTTTCGGGTGAAGGACGCGCACCATGCGTACTTTCGCGCGCTTGAGCTGGGTGCCCAGCCGATTGAGATCCCCACTGGCCCGATGGAGCTGAACCTGCCCGCCATCAAGGGCATTGGCGGCGCGCCGCTGTATTTGATTGATCGGTTTGAAGATGGCAAATCCATCTACGATATTGACTTTGAATTCATAGCCGGTGTGAATCGCCACCCGGTCGGCCACGGCCTCAAACTCATTGACCATTTGACCCACAACGTTTACCGCGGGCGCATGAATTTTTGGGCTGACTTCTACACCAAGCTGTTCAACTTCCGTGAAATTCGCTTCTTCGACATCAAGGGTGAATACACAGGGCTTACATCGAAGGCCTTGACCGCTCCAGACGGAAAAATCCGCATTCCATTAAACGAAGAGTCGCGCCAGGGCGGTGGGCAGATTGAAGAGTATTTGATGCAGTACAACGGCGAAGGCATCCAGCACATCGCGCTGATTTGTGACGATATCCTGGCCACGGTAGACAGCCTGGCCCTGGCCGGTGTGCCGCTGATGACTGCGCCCAGCGAGAGTTATTACGAGATGCTGGAAGGCCGGCTGCCCGGCCACGGCCAGCCAGTGGCTGCGCTGCAAACGCGTGGTATTTTGATGGATGGGTCGACCGAGGGTGGTACGCCACGGCTGTTGCTGCAAATCTTCTCGCAAACTCAATTGGGCCCGGTTTTCTTTGAGTTCATCCAGCGCAAGGGTGATGAGGGTTTTGGCGAAGGCAACTTCAAAGCGTTGTTCGAGTCCATAGAGCGCGACCAGGTGCGCCGGGGCGCGATTGAGACGGCCACGGTCTGATTGGCTGGAAGATGGTGGCACCCTCACCTTGCGGGGTTACTGCGCAGGTGAGGATTTTGCCAGATTAGGCCTGAAGTCCCCGTCATTGCTTGATAGCTTGCTATTGATTGTGTAGCTGGTGTAGCTGGTGTAGTTGCCCACTTGGGGCACCTATCGCGAATACGTCGCTTGGTGTGCCACCGCACAGATGGATTCGTCAGGTTCCACAACACTAGGGACGTGGGCCAATGGTGGTTTCACGCTTCATCGACTCAATTCATTCAACGCAAGGAAAAAGCATCATGAACAAAGATCAAGCCAAAGGCACCCTCAAAGATGCCGCAGGCAAAGTGCAAGCCGGGGCCGGAAAACTTATCGGTAACAAGGAAATGCAGGGTAAAGGCCTGCAGAAGCAGGTCGTCGGTCTGGCGCAGAAAAGTCTGGGCGATGCCAAGGAGATCGTCAAGAATGTGCGGGAAGCTGCGAAGGCGGCGGGCACGAAATAACCTCCCCTCAGTCGCAACCTTTGTCAGCAGTCGCTCATCATGTGTGACTGGGAGCGCCGCCTGCTATTGGCCATGCTTTGGCCTGTGTTGTGGCTACAGGGTCGGTATGTTCGGCGCGTGACGCCGCGTATGCCCGAACCGCTGGGTGCCCGGTCAGGCACCTGTGGTCAAGGCACCATTTTTCGCGTGCTGGTGACTGGGGACTCTGGTGCGGCCGGTGTCGGTGTTTCAACGCAAGACCAGGCCTTGTGCGGCCAATTGGTACACCGGTTGGCCAAGCACTACACCGTTGAGTGGTGTTTGCTGGCGGTTAACGGGCTGGACTCGCCCGGCTTGTTCAATTTGCTTGAAGATGTGCCCGAGCACCGCTTCGACGTGGTGGTTCTCTCCATGGGGGCCAATGATGTCACCGGCCTGTGCGCGCCTCAACGTTGGCTGGCCTGGCAAAACCAATTGGCCAGCCTGATCCACCAGCGCTTTGCGCCCCTCTTGCTGGTGCACAGCGCCGTGCCGCCCATGCACGCTTGCACCGCATTGCCACAACCGCTGCGCTGGTTCATGGGTCGCTGGGCACAAGAGATGAACCGCCTTCTGGCAAACCGGCTGGTGGGGCAGATCAGGCGCAGCATGCACTGGCATCCGGCAACCACAACTTCCACCGGCTTGGCCGTGGATGGCATGCACCCCAGTTCGTCGGGTTACGCCTTGTGGGCAGAGAGTTTGAGCGCTCACATTTTGTCAATTCATTTGACTTGATATTGCGCGGGTGCATGGTTTCGCCAGTGCCTGCCAGCAACGCCTTTTCAGCCGTTTTGATCAGTGTTAGCATGAAAATGCCGGGGAGGGATTGCCCGGTTTCATCATCGATTGGCACCCATGACCCTCAAGCAGGATATCCGCTTCTGTACCAGCAAAGACGGGGTGCGATTGGCTATCGCTTCAGCCGGCAGCGGGCCGCCCCTGGTGCGCGTTTTCAATTGGCTGACAGACGTCGAGAAAGACCTGACCAGCGTGGTCAGCGGCCACTGGATCGACGAACTGAGCCGCGACTACGGTTACGTGCGCTTCGACGCTCGTGGATGCGGTTATTCAGATCGAGACATCGAGCGCATGTCATTAGACGCCTGGGTGGAAGACCTGGAAGCGGTCATGGATG
Source organism: Burkholderiales bacterium (assembly GCA_031419575.1). Classification (GTDB taxonomy): domain Bacteria; phylum Pseudomonadota; class Gammaproteobacteria; order Burkholderiales; family Burkholderiaceae_C; genus JANYCG01. The sequence continues at coordinate 3,282 of JANOLC010000467.1, forward strand.
CGGTGCCGCTTGAAAGGGTTCCGCTGCTGGGCATCTCTGTGGGGGCTGCCGTGGCGATTGCTTATGCGGTACGTCATCCGGAGCGCGTCAGCCAAATTGTGTTGTATGGGGGATTTGCTCG
>JANOLC010000468.1:0-2957 GCA_031419575.1 Burkholderiales bacterium
TGCCAAACGCCATCATGCCCAGCAGGCCGTCCCCCCGCCCCAGCGTGCGCAGCAGAAGATGCGGGCCTGGGGCGGCAGAGGTTGCAGGGGGCGCAGCGGACTTGGCGATAGCACTCAAGCCGCGACCGACCCCGCCGCAACATAGGCCGTGCGCCGCACCCGGCGTACATTGAACGCGCTGGCAATCAAAATGCCTTGCACCACCGCCAGCCCCAGGAACACGCCGCTGTACTGGTGGTGGTCCATCAGGCTGCCAAAGAACAAGGGAGACACGGCCTGGCCAATGTCCAGACCCGAGTACACCACGCCATAGACGCGGCCTGTCGAGTTCTCGGGGGTTGATTTCTTCACCAACAAGTCACGCGACGGCCCGGCAATGCCGGACGCGAAACCCATTGCTCCAAACAAAAAGGGCACCGCCCAAGCTGGCACCGGGGCCAAGCCCATCGTCAGCGCAAACACGGCGGCAATCGCAAACGCCACACCCACAATGCGCTCGCAGCGCGAGGGGTCAGCCGCCAAGAAGCCGCCCAGCACCATGCCCCCGGCACTGCACACCATATAGATCGTCAGGCACAACGCGGCCATAGCCAGTGGCACACCGTGCAGCTGGCTGGCGGCCTCGGGCGCAAAGGCCTGAATCACGCTGATCACGATGGCGTAGAAAAAGAAGAAGGCAAAACACATCCACACCGCCGGGATTTTGAGAAACTCCAGTCCACCACCCGGTGCTGCGTGGTTGGCACTTTTGGCGGTGCCCTTGACAGGCTCAGCAGGCTTGGCCGGGGCCGCAGTAGCCAACGTCAGCTTGTCCCGGTTCAGGATCAAAATCGCCAGCACACAGAAGGCCAGCGCGCCCGCACCCATCAAGGCCACGCGCCAAGAATAGGCAATGGCCAGTGGCACCAGCAGGGCCGGGGCCAGTGCCCAGCCCAGGCTGCCGGTGATGCCGTGGGTGCTGTAGGCGTGGCCCAGCCGGGAGGGGCTGATTTTGCGGTTGAGCAGCGTGTAGTCCACCGGGTGAAACACGCCATTGCCCACACCCGCCAGGGCCGAAAAACTGGCCACCATCCAGTAACTGGTGCTGATGGCAAAGCCAAACGCCGCCAGCCCCAGCAGCGTCAAACCACCCAACAAGATGGGCCGTGGCCCAAACTTGTCAACCACAAAGCCCGAAAGCGTTTGGGTGATGCAGGACACCACAAAAAACACCGTCATCAAAAACCCAAGCTCGGTGTAGGTCGCGTTGAACGCATCCTTCAACCAGGGGAAAAGCGGTGGCAGCAAGAGCTGGCTGAAGTGGCTGATCATGTGAGCCACACCCACCAGGCCGATGACCTGCGCGTCTTGGCGCAGGCTGTTGTCGGTGGGTGAGGCTAGGGGGTTCAAGGTGGTGGTGGTCATGGGCACTATCGTTATCTCAGCGGGCTTTGCCGACCTGTGACGCCACTTTATACATAAAAGTGGACCAAAGTCCCCGTCAGCTATAAGCAGTTAGCTATCGATTTGATAGTGAAAGGGTCCGCAACTTCCACGCCCATTCATGCCAGGTCGAAGCGGTCCAGGTTCATCACCTTGTTCCACGCCGCCACAAAGTCCTGCACGAAGGCGTTTTGCGAATCGCTGCACGCATAGACCTCTGCCAAAGCTCGCAACTGGGAGTTGGAGCCAAAGACAAGGTCAACAACCGTCCCTGACCACTTGATCTCGCCGGAGGACCGATCGCGCCCTTCCAGCACGCCCTGCGACGTTGCGTGTTTCTGCCACGTCGTGCGCATGTCGAGAAGGTTCACGAAGAAGTCGGTGGTCAAGGTTTCAGGCCTATGTGTAAAAACACCATGGCTAGACTGGCCAGCATTCGCATTCAGCGCGCGCAGGCCGCCGATCAGCACCGTCATCTCTGGGGCGGTCAGATTCATCAGTCGCGCTTTGTCCAGCAGCATCTCTGCGGCTGCTCCTTCAAACCCTGGACGGACGTAGTTGCGAAATCCGTCTGCGACGGGCTCCAGTACGGCGAACGATTCCACGTCAGTCTGATCTTGCGATGCATCCGTGCGGCCAGGGGCAAATGGAACGGTCACGTTGACGCCACCTTTGCTTGCAGCGGTTTCCACCGCTGCGCAGCCACCCAAAACGATCAAATCCGCAAGAGAAACTTTTTTGCCATCAGTTTGAGCGGCGTTGAAGTCCCTCTGGATTCCTTCCAGCGTCTGAAGAATCTTTGCCAGTTCAGCCGGCTGGTTCACCGCCCAATCCTTTTGCGGCGACAGGCGAATACGCGCACCGTTCGCCCCTCCGCGCTTGTCGCTGCCCCGGAAGGTGGCCGCCGATGCCCAGGCGGTCGTGACCAGTTGGGAAACTGAAAGGCCGCAGGCGAGGAGCTTGACTTTCAGGGCGGCGATATCTTGCGCATCCACCAACTTGTGGTCCATGGCGGGCACCGGGTCTTGCCAGATCAGCACCTCAGCGGGCACCAATGGGCCGAGGTAGCGCGCCTTGGGACCCATGTCGCGATGGGTCAGCTTGAACCAAGCCCTGGCAAAAGCGTCAGCGAATTCCTGCGGATTCGCCTGGAAGTGGCGGGCAATCTTCTCGTAAGCCGGGTCCATCCGCAACGCGAGGTCTGCCGTGGTCATCATGGGGGCGTGCCGTTGTGCCGGGTCGTGGGCATCAGGTACCGTGCCAGATGCCGAGGCATCTTTGGGAGTCCATTGGAGCGCACCGGCCGGACTTTTGGTCAGAACCCACTCGTACTTGAAGAGGATGTCCAGGTAGTCGTTGTCCCATTGAATGGGGTTGGTGGTCCACGCGCCTTCAATGCCGCTGCTGATCGTGTGAACACCCTTCCCGCTGCCAAAGGTGTTTTTCCAGCCCAAGCCCTGCTCTTCAACGCTGGCCCCCTCAGGCTCCGGCCCCACATACTGGCCCGGATTAGCAGCACCATGGCACTTGCCAAA